>JBOHII010000144.1:0-7920 GCA_050725955.1 Pseudolabrys sp.
GCCACAGATAGCCTGCGCCCACCGTGGCGGCGGCATCCTGGAAGGCGGGCGAATTGACGATCCGCTTGTATAAAGACATCGACACCTGCTCAAAGCGCGCCGCCCGCCCGCGCCGGCGGAACCGAGCCTGCGACGGCGCGGATTTAGCTACACGGGCCGAATTTATGCAAACTCGCCACGGCGGTCGCGCACCAGCTCGATCAGTGCGCCATGGCGGGCGGAACCGGCGGCCACCAGCGCGCCATGCGCGACGTGGCGGGCGTTGTAGCGCAGCGGCGCCCCGGCAAGATCGGTCATGGCGCCGCCGGCTTCGTGCACCAGCAGATCGGCCGCGGCGAGATCCCAGTCGTGGCTGCCGGGCGAGGCGAAGGCAGCATCGAGTTCGCCATGGGCGACGCGGGCGAGCCGCAGCGCCAGCGAATGCACCCTCGGTTGCGGCAGGATGCCGGGCGCGAGACCGGCCAGCCTTTCGAGATAGCGTTTGGGACCGGCAAGCTTCGCGGCGTCAAGCGTATTACCGCGGCTGGTGGCGATCGGCGCGCCGTTGAGCGCGGCGCCGGCGCCGCGGGCGGTGAGGAACATCTCGTCGGAGACCGGCGCATAAAGCGCTGCCAAGATCGGACGCCCGCCTTCGGTGAGCGCCACCGAAACGGTCCAGTCGGCGCGGCCGGACATGTAGGCGCGGGTGCCGTCGATCGGGTCGACCACCCAGATGCGCGGCGATGCGCCGTCCGGCATCGCCACGGTCTCCTCCGACAGCCAGCCGGCGCCGGGCGCAAGCGCGGTAAGTCGCGTGTGCAGCAGATCGTTGACCGCGATGTCGCCCTCGGTCACCGGCGAATTGTCTTTGCCCTTGGTCCAGCGCTTGAACGGTCCGCGCAAGGTCGTGCGCGCCAGTTCGCCGACCTCGCGCATCACGGCTTCGAGCGGAACGCGCAAATCCGCGGGATCACTGTCCGGCAACGGTGAGGCCTTCCAGCCGCAGCGTCGGCGCATTGGTGCCGTAGCGGAATTCGAGATCGTTGGCCGGCGTCAGCGTGCGGAAGATGTCGATGAGGTGGCCGGCGATGGTGACCTCGCTCACCGGGTAGCTGCGCTTGCCGTTCTCGATCCAGAAGCCGGAGGCGCCGCGGCTGTAATCGCCGGTCACCATGTTGGCGCCCATGCCGATCAAATCGGTGACGTAGAAGCCGTCCTTGATGTCGGCGATCAACTCATCGGGGCTCAGCGTGCCCGCTTCCATATGCAGGTTGCTGGCGCCCGGCGAGGGCACCGAGGATACGCCGCGCTGGGCATGCCCGGTGGTGGTAAGGCCGAGCTCGCGCGCGGTCGAACAGTCGAGCAGCCAGGAACGCAAGACGCCGTCGTCGATGAGCGCGAGCTTTTTTCCGGCGACGCCTTCGCCGTCGAACGGGTGCGAGCGCAGGCCGCGCTTGCGATGCGGATCGTCGATGATGCGGATGCCGTCGGCAAAAAGCTTCTGGCCCATCTTGTCGCGCAGGAAACTGGTCTTGCGCGCGACCGAGGCGCCGTTGGCGGCGCCGGCGAGATGCGAGACGAGCGTATTGGCGACGCGGCGGTCGAACACCACCGGCACCTTGCGGGTCGTCACCTTGCGCGGGTTGAGCCGTTCGACCGCGCGCTCGCCGGCGGTGCGGCCGATCTTTTCCGGGCTCTCCAGATCGGCGGCGTGCAGCACACTCGAATAATCCCAGTCGCGCTCCATGCCGGTGCCGGTGCCGGCAATGGCGGTCATCGACACGCCGTGGCGCGAGCCGAGATAGTTGCCGCGAAACCCGTGACTGGTCACCAGCACCATGCCGACCATGCCGCCCGAGGCCGAGGCGCCGCCCGATTTGGTGACGCCCTTGACCGCGAGGCCGGCCGCTTCGGCCGCGCGCGCGCTTTGCTCGAGTTCGGCAACGATCGGCAGCGCGCGGTCGACCAGGTCGAGGTCGGGAAATTTATGCGCCAGCAAGGCCTCATCGGCGAGGCCGGCATATTTATCCTCGGGCGCCGCCCGCGCCATTGCCACCGCGCGCTCGGCCAGCGCCGCACTGCCGTCGGTTGCGGTGTCGTTGGTCGAGACCACCGCCTGGCGTTTTCCCACCAGCACACGCAAGCCGAGATCGTCGCCTTCGGCGCTCTCGCTCTCCTCCACCGCGCCGTCGCGCACTTCGATTGAGACCGACATCGAGCGCATCACCACCGCGTCGGCGGCGTCGGCGCCGCGCGCAAGCGCGGCCTTGACCAAACGCTCGGCGCGGTCGGTGAGGGCGGTCTGGTCGAACAGGGAAGCGGCGGGGGCGAGCATAATGGACGCGGCTTTCATAAGGGATGGGTCGTGCCGGGGCGCGCGCCCCGAGAGCGCGAGCCCGGAATGACGAACAGATGGGCCTTGATTCGGCGCGGTGCAACCGCCGTTCCGGACATTTTGCGGATACCCGGCAAGGTCTCGTCAATCATGGTTCGCAACGCCTCGTCAATCATGCAGCGCAAAGCGGGCGCGGTGACCTCCGGTTAACCGAGAACCTTAAGCGGATTCCGACGCCTTTCCGCCATGGTCCGCGCACGACCGGAGCCATACGCCCGGCGTGGGAGAGTTTCGAGGCGTCAAATGCGAAGTGGCGGATTGCCCGCCGGGTCGAGCCGCGCGCAGCGGCTCGACCCGTTCAGCCTGCCGGCGCGTTTGGCGGCGAGCGATGCCGCGGCCGACGAGCGGGTACGGCATGTGGAGCTGTATCGCGAACGCGTGGTGGTGCGGCGCTCCCTGCGCGGCATGCGCATGGCGATCAACATGCCGGTCTCGGCCTTCACCGGCGTCGCCCTGCGAGTGACGGTCGGCGCAGACGAAGCGGTCGCCATCGCCTCGGTGACCCTCGAACATAAAGATCCTTCGCTGGCGCTGCCGCTATTTCGCTCGGGCGAAGCCGACGAAGCTTTCGCCGAATGGCGCGCCTGGGCCAAGGTGCTCGGCCTGCCGCTTCTGGTCGCCGAGGATGACGGCGTGCTGCGCGAGCCGTTCACGCGCCTCGGCGGCGTGTGCATCGACGGCGTGCGCCCGCGCCGGCGCCGGCGCAGTGCCCTCAAGCGCCGCCGCGCGTCCATGCCGCTGCGCCGCGCCACCGGCAAGCTCACCGAGGCAACGCCGGTGCATCGCGGCGAGCGCGAGATCATCGCGCGGAATTAAGGCTCGTCCCTAAATAATTTGTCTGCCCCCCGAGCCGGCGATTGCGGCTACACTATCCGCCGGTCGTTTCGAGGGGACAGGGCCACATGGCGGCACAGGCGGTTCGGCGCGCTGACTTTCTGATGACGCTCGCTTATGCGACCGACCTGGCGACAGGTCATTCGCGCGATTTCGCGCTGCGATCCTGCGTGCTGGCCATGCGGCTCGCCAAAATCGCCAATCTCGACGAGCACACCCGCCGCGCCGTCTATCATCAGGCGCTGCTGCGCTATATCGGCTGCAATGCCGACACCCACCTGCTGGCGGCGGCGTTCGGCGACGAGATCGCGCTGCGCCGCGACCTGCAGCGCATCGACATCGGCAACAAGTCGGAGCTCGCCGAAACGATCGTGCGCGCCATCACGCGCACCTTCGCCGATGCGCCGCCGGCGGAACTGGCAAAGGCCGTCGAGCGGGGCCTGGCCGAGGCCATGCAAGTGAGCGTTCCGGTTCTTTCCGGCCACTGCGAGGTGGCCAAACGGATCGCGGAACGCATCGGCCTGTCCGACGATATTAGCGAGAATCTCGGCCAGCTCTACGAGCGCTGGGACGGCAAGGGATTGCCGCGCGGCCTGTCCGGCAACGCCGTGAAGCTTCCCGTCCGCCTCGTGACCTTGGCGCAGGATGCCATCGCGCTGACCGAAGCGCACGGTTTGGAGACCATGAAGACGATGATCGCCAAGCGCTCCGGCGGCGGCTACGAGCCGGAACTGGCCGACCTTTTCCTCGCGCATGCCGAAGAACTGCTCGCCGGCCTCGATGGGCCGGTCGACCGAGAGACTATCCTGGCGCTGGAACCGGTTCCCCATTCGATGCTCGACGCGGCGGGCTGTGACGAGGCTTACCTCGCGATCGCCGACATGGTCGATATGCGGATGCCCTTCACCTTCGGCCATTCGCGCGCGGTGGCGGCGCTGGCCGATGCGGCGGCCAAGCACATGGGGCTGCCGGCTTCCGACATTCGCGATGTGCGCTGGGCGGCTTACACGCACGATATCGGCGAGCTCGCGATTCCCGTTTCGACCTGGATGCGCGCCTGCGCGCTGACCGAACGCGAGACCGATGCGGCGCGCCTGCATCCCTATCACGGCGAGCGCGCGCTGGCCTCGCTGGGCGGCGACGGCAAAGCGATCGCCGCGCTGGTGCAGCGCCACCACGAGCGCCTCGACGGCAGCGGCTACCACCGCAACGCGCGCGGGCCCGATCTTGCGCCCGCCGCCCGCATCCTCGCCGCTGCCGAGGCCTTCCAGACCGCGCGCGAGGCGCGGCCCTACCGCGCTGCCTTGGGCGATGCGGCGGCGGCCGCGAAACTCCGCGGCGCGGTCAAGGAAGGAAAGCTCTGCCCGGACGCCGTGGAGGCGGTCCTCGCCGTCGCCGGTCAGCCCGCCCGCCGGGCAAACGCCGGTGGCCTTGCCGGGCTGACGCCGCGCGAGATCGAGGTTTTGCGCCTGATCGCCGCCGGGCATACGGCCAAGGAAGCGGCCCGGCTGCTCGATATCGCGCCAAAGACCGCCGACAATCACATCCAGAGCCTTTATTCCAAGATCGGCGTCTCTACCCGGGCGGGCGCTGCCCTTTACGCCCTCGAGCGCGGCCTGGTGCAGCAGGGAATGTCCGCGGCATAGGGAATCCACCCCATGTGCGGGCGTGGGGTTGCCGGCAATCTCCGATCGTGAACCGGGCCATCCGGCCTCGGCACCAGACAGGAGAAAGCCATGACACAATCATCCATCAAGGTGGGCGTCATCGCCGAGCAGACCGGCCCGCTGTCGTTCATGGGGCTCGCCAACGCCAATGTGGCGCGCATGGTGATCGACGATGTCAATGCCAAAGGCGGCTTGCTGGGGCGCAGAATCGATCTCTGCCTCGAAGACGGCGCCACCATCGACAGCGTCGCCGAAGCCAAGGCGACCAAGCTTGTCCAGCACGACAAGGTCGACGTGATTTTCGGCGGCATCTTCAGCTCGACGCGGCAGGCGATCAAAGGTCCCGCCGTCGTCAAGGGCAGGACGCTCTACATCTACCCCGAGCAGTACGAAGGCCAGGAATGCGATCCGCTGATCTTCTGCACCGGCCCGGTGCCGGCGCAGCAGGTCGATCCGCTCATTCCCTGGCTGATGCAGAAGACCGGGGCGAAGAAATTCTACCTGCCGTCGGCCGATTACATCTGGCCGCACGTGCTGAACAAGAAAGTGCGGCAGGTCGTCACCGCCAAGGGCGGCGCCATCGTCGGGGAAGAGTATTTCCCGCTCGACCACACCGATTACGCCAAGACGATCGAGAAGATTACGTCAAGCGGCGCCGAGGTCGTTTTCAACACCATCGTTCCACCCGGGCTGTTGCCGTTCCTCGAGCAGCTTTACGACTCCGGCTTCCAGAAACGCGGCGGACAACTCATCTGCACGTATTTCGACGAGAACCTGTTGGGCCTGGTGCCGGCTGCGCATACCGAGGGCCTGTACAGCTGCCTCGACTACTACCAGAACGTCAGCGATCCGTTCAGCCGGACGCTGCTCGGCGAATACAACAAGCTCTATCCGGGCAACGCGCAGTTCACCGGCGGCAGCGCCTGTTCGGGGCTCTATCGCGGCCTCAAGCTCTGGGCGGCGGCCGTCAAAGAGGCGGGCTCGCTGCGCCAGGAAGACGTCATCAAGGCGCTCGACCACGCCAAGATCGCCGACGGGCCGGGCGGTCCGGCCGCGATGGTGCCCGGCCAGCATCACGCGCGCATGAACATGTACATCGCGCAGGCCAGCAACGGGCATTTCAATATCGTGAAGAGCCTGGGGGCGGTCGATCCGCACGAGGCGATGGTTCCGCGCGCGGCCGACCGTGCCACGATGAGCGTTGCCGGCTAAGGCAGCCATGCGTGCAGCGGCGGCTCAGGCCGCGCCAATCAAGAAAGCGGCGCTCGATTTGAGTGCCGCTTTCATTACGTTGCGATTGTTTTTTGGAATTATCCGCAGCGCTGCAGCTTGAGCGCGCCGGTCTGCCCGTTCAACTCGATGTGATCGGCATCGACCCGGCGCAGCGTGTAGTTGACGCTGGCGTTGTTGACCTGGCCGTTGCTGAACACGTCGACGATGTTATAGCTCTGCGCGCCGGTCATCGTCACCGATTTGTTGCGATAGGCGGGCACGCCGCCCATGCTGTCGGTGCGTTGATCGCCGTTGAAGGCGATCACGCGCTTGCCGGCGCAATCGATCGGACCTTTTTGCGTGCTGGTGCTCTCGCCCCACGGCCCGCTCACCGGATAGATGTCGGCGAGCGCGGGTGCCGCGAGCATGCTCAATGCGATGACGGACAGAATCACTCTGCGCATGACGTGAAGATTGGCTCCGCGGCGCGCAAAATCAAGGCAAAGCGGCGCGGATGCTTAACGAACCGCGTGTTCGATGCGTTAAATTGGCCCGGTTCCGGGGTTTGCCGGCTTGCCCTGGTAAAGGGCGCGTCGCTGCGCTCAGCCAGGGTAGTAGTTCGACCGCGCATAGGCGGCGGCAAAGCCGGCGCGCTGAATATTGACGAAAGACGGCCCGACGTCGCCGCCGTGCGGTATGCCGGTTTCGGTGGTCAGCAGCGTGCAGCCGGCCGCGATCGCCGCCTCGATACGGGCCGCAAGCAGCGCCAAATGCGCGCGGAGCCCGCGCTGGGCCGGTATGGTCGCGCCGATGCCGAGCCAGGCGCAGTCGCCGTCGATGTAAACCGAGCCGGCCGCGACCGCCGTTGCGCCGGCATAGGCCGCAAAACAGCGCCAACGCGGCCGCCCGCAAAGCGCGGCAACCCATTCGCCGACCTCTGCCGGCAGGCCGAAGCCGGCGGCTGCGGCGACGCCGAAAGCGCGCGCGCCATCGGGCCTTACCTCACGCACCGTGAGCGAACTGCTAAAGCGCGGCGGCGGCGCGGCGTCGCGCACGAATTTGGCCCAGCGGAGCGATTGGATGGTAAGGTGGCGCGCGGTGCAAAGTCGCGCGAGCGGCTCGGCGCCCGGCGCCACATGCACGACGAAATTCTTGACACCGGCCTTAGCGAAATCGGCGAGAGCGGCGTCGAGCGTTTCGCCGCGCGCCGGCTGCGTCACGCCGAGATAAGCGAGCCGGTTGAATTGCGGGTGATCGACGGCGCGGCAGATCAGCAGCGCGCCGTCGTCGGCGCGCCGCTGCATGAGGCCGAGCCGCTCGCGCACCGCCGCCGGCGCGGCTTCGTACATATCGAGCCAGGCGTCGCACTCGATTGCTTCGATTTTAACGACGGTATCGCGCGCGATCATTCCGCCTTCCCATATCCGCCCGCGGTCGGCGACTGGATGACAACCGCTTCGCCCGCGTCGATCACCGTTTCGTCGCAGCCTTGCAGCCGTTCCATCCTACCGTCCTTGCGGCGCGCCCAGTTCTCGCCGACCTCGCCCGCTTCGCCGCCTTGCAGGCCGAAGGGCCGTACCCTGCGGTGCCCGGAAAGAATCGTACAGTCCATTTTTTGCAGGAAGCGGATGGTGCGCCTGATGCCGTCGCCGGCATGCCATTTGCCGCGCCCGCCGGAATTTTTGCGGATGTGGAAATCCTCCAGCACCACCGGATAGCGGAATTCCAAGACTTCCGGATCGGTCAGCCGCGTATTGGTCATGTGCGTATGGACGGCGTCGGTGCCGTCAAAGCCCGGCCCCGCCGGCGAACCGGAGCAGATTGTCTCGTAAT
>JBOHII010000145.1:0-2972 GCA_050725955.1 Pseudolabrys sp.
GTCGTGCATCGCGTCAGCGAGCGGCTCGGCAATGCCGACATTTCCGGCGACCTCATCCGGCAGGCCTATAACGACGCCATCGACGACCAGCCGGCGCTCGGCGAAGCCTTCCGCGCCGATATCGTCGCCACCGTCGATCGCGATCCGGCGACGCTACGCTTCGTCGAGCCGGTGCTCTATTACAAAGGCTTCCACGCCATCCAGACCTACCGCCTGGCTCATTGGCTGCTGCACAAAGGCCGCAAGGACTTCGCCCTCTATCTGCAAAGCCGTTCCTCGGCTGCGTTCCAATGCGACATCAATCCGGCCGCCAAGATCGGTCGCGGCATTTTCCTCGACCACGCCACCGGCCTGGTGGTGGGCGAGACCGCGGTGATCGAGGACGACGTCTCCATCCTGCATGATGTGACGCTCGGGGGCACCGGCAAGGAGCACGAGGACCGCCATCCGAAAATCCGTCACGGCGTGATGATCGGCGCCGGCGCCAAGATTCTCGGCAATATCGAGATCGGCCATTGTGCGCGCATCGCCGCCGGCTCCGTGGTGATCAAGCCGGTGCCGAACAATGTCACCGTCGCCGGCGTGCCGGCCAAGGTGGTCGGTGAGGCCGGCTGCCCCGAACCCTCGCGCGCGATGGACCAGATGCTGTACGGCATCATGCTCGACGGTTAAGGCGCTTGCGCCGATCCGTTCAATCGGGCAACTAGACGTCGCATTCAACAAGGAGCGGCCCGGTGGACGTAGCGGAAGTCAGGAAACTCGACGCCTATCTCAAGAAACTGTTCGGCAACACGCATATTCGCGTGGTGCCGAAATCGGATGACATGGCCGAGATTTTTGTCGGCGAGGACGATCTCGGCGAATTGACTGTCGACGACGAGGACGGCGACCGCTCGTTCAATTTCCGCATGGTCATCCAGGTCGGCAACGATCCCTCGATTCAGCCGGTGCCGACACTCAACGCCTATCTGCGGCATAAATTCGACAACGAAAATATCCGCGTGGTGACGCGGCCGAAGAAGACAGATTCGCTGGAAGTGTATATCGGCGAGGAGTTCCTCGGCGTGCTGTTTCTTGAGAACGAGAAGGGCCGCAAGTCGTACATTTTCGAGCTGCCGATTTTGGACGTCGATCTGGTCGACTAATTCGGGTGCAACCGCGCCATCAGTCGGTCGATGCCGGCGACGACGCTTTTCCAGTCGGTGAGCCAATCGCGCGGAAAGCGCAGCGTGATGTCGGCATTGCCGATACGCCGCTCCAGCAGGCACTCGCCGGTATTGACCACGCCGCGTAACGAACAGCGCGCCAGGAAATGCTCCGGCGTCTTCGACTCGAATACTAATTCCTCGCCCCGATAGGGCGTGTCGTCGCGGAAACCGCGCAGCGTGAGCCCTTCCGGCCCGGCCGCCGGCTGCGGCACCAGGTAACGCGGATAGATCGTCTGCACGCGTTCGATCAGCGGCAACGTGCCGTCGCCGGACGCAATAGTGACAAACAGCCGAGCGTTCGGATCGATCGGCGCGCCTACGCTCGGCTTAAACGCGGGATCGGGCGGCGTCAGTGACGGCCAAAGATAGGCGAGGTCGACGCGTTCCTGCGTGCCCGGGCGGCGCTGCACCGCCATACGGATCGCCGCCGGCTCGATGTTGAACGCGGTGCCGGCGACGACGATCGGCAGCGACGGCGCATCGAGGGTGACCGGCGCGTCCGGCCAGCGCGGCCACAGCAGGTAGGCTACGTATGCGGCCGCGATGAAAGCGGCGATGGTCAGCAGCAGAAACGGGCCGACGAGCGGACCGCGTCCGACATGCCGCCGGCGGCGGGACTTCACGGCGCGGCTGGGCGCGTGGGTATAGGCCATTCGGCGTCCTCGGTTCGAATCAAAAACGATTATGCCACGCCGGCGGTAGCGGCCCTGGCTTGCGGCGTTTACCATTTGTTAAGGATTGGCTGGCGCGTGCGCACCGGCTTTGCCAAACAAGGCCTTCTGTATTGAGTTGAGGCCGAAATGACGCCGGATTCCGTGCAAAATGTGCTCGCCCTCGTGCTCGGCTTTGCCGTCGCGGGCCTTTGCAGCTCTGCCTACCGGCTCGTCACCAGCCGCCTGCCGACCTTCGGTCTGCTCAGCGCCGGACCGAGTCCTGCATCCTTCGCGGCGGTGCCCGTGCTGTTGCTAGCGGCGCCGTTCCTGATCATGCGCAATACGCTCGTCGGCCAACGGCAGGAAGGTCGCCGCTTCGAGTTCGTGTTTCTGGCCACCCTCATTGCCGGCTTCTGGAGCCTGATGTCGGGCCTGGTGCTGGTGACGACATTGCAGGCCTGCGGCCTGTTACACGCCTAGCCACTTCCAATTTTCCGTTTTCGTTGCAATGGTCGCCTTAATTGGGAGGCGGAGATGCCGATCTATGAAATTGACGGGCAGGGGCCGGAATTTCCCGGCGCGGGCGAATATTGGGTGGCGGAGACGGCGACGTTAATCGGCCGCGTGCGGCTCAAGCGTGAGGCGAGCGTGTGGTTCGGCGCTGTGCTGCGCGGCGATAATGAATGGATCGAACTGGGCGAGCGCTCGCAGATCCAGGACAACGCCACGCTGCACACCGACCCGGGATTCCCGATGGTGATCGGCAGCAATTGCGTCATCGGCCACAACGTCATCCTGCACGGCTGCACCATCGGCGCCAACAGTCTCGTCGGCATGGGCGCGATCGTGCTCAACGGCGCGCGCATCGGCGAAAACTCTCTGGTCGGCGCCGGTGCGCTGGTCACCGAGGGCAAGAACTTTCCCGACAACTCGTTGCTCGTCGGCGCACCGGCGCGCGCCATCCGCACGCTCGACGAGGCGGCCATCAAAATGATCGCCGCCGGCGCCGACGGTTACGTCCGGCGCTTTCAGCACTATGCGAGCGGGCTAAAGCCGATCGGATAAAGAGCGTGGCGCAACGAAGACGCGCGTTCACGCGTTGCCGGCCGGC
>JBOHII010000146.1:0-4872 GCA_050725955.1 Pseudolabrys sp.
GCTCGAACACGCGGTCTATGACAAGGACGGCCAATTGGTCACCGGGTCGTTGATGGATTACACCATGCCGCGCGCACACGATCTGCCGTCTTTCCGTGTCGGGCTGACCGAGACCAAAGCACCGTCCAATCCGCTTGGCATCAAAGGCTGCGGCGAAGCCGGCGCTATCGCATCGCCCGACGCGGTGATCAATGCCATCACCGACGCGATCGGAACCGAAAATCTGGCCATGCCGGCGACCGCCAATGCGGTGTGGTCGGCGCTCAAGGGCGCGCACGCGCGTGCGGCCGCGTAACAGAAGAGAACAATGTACAATTTCACCTTCCATCGTCCGACCACGGTCCGCCAGGCGGCCGGCCTGTTGGCGCGCAATCCGGAAGCCAAACTCTTGGCCGGCGGCCATTCGCTGATCCCGGTGATGAAGCAGCGGCTGGCGCAGCCGTCGGCGTTGATCGACCTGTCGCTGGTCGAAGGCATGAGCGGCGTCGAGCAAAAGGGCCGCTCCATCGTGATCGGCGCCATGACGCGCCATGCCGACGTCGCCAATTCGGCCGTGCTGCAGCAGGCGTTGCCCGGCCTCGCCATGGTGCCGGACGCAATTGGCGATCCGCATGTGCGCAATCGCGGCACGATCGGCGGCTCGATCGCCAACAATGACCCCAACGCCGATTACCCGGCGGCGTGTCTCGGGCTTGGAGCCACCATCATCACCAACAAGCGGCGCATCGCGGACTACCATTTCTTCACCGGCATGTTCTCAACCGCACTGGAAGACGGTGAGATCATCACCAAGATCAGTTTCCCCATCGCCAAGAAAGCGGCCTACGAGAAATTCAAGCACCCGGCCTCGGGCTTCGCGCTGGTCGGCGTGTTTGTGGCCAAGCGCGGCTCCGACATTCGCGTGGCGGTGACCGGCGCCGGCGCCAACGGCGTGTTCCGGGTGAAGTCGTTCGAGGAGGCGCTGAAGAAGCGCTTCGCGGCGAAATCGATCGAGGGCATGAGCATTCCGGCCACCGGCATGAACTCGGACATCCACGCCTCGCCCGAATACCGCGCGCATCTCGTCGGCGTGCTGGCACGCCGCGCATTGGCCAAGGCGACCGCCTGATCGACCAAGAGCACGCTTTGATGACGGCGGCGGCAATTCATCGAGTCGCCGGTGCATTTGTGGCTGCGATGCTGATGCTTGCGGCCGCGCCGTCGCTCGCCGAAACATTCAAGGTTGAAAGCCGTTTCCGCGGCCAGCCGCTGATGATTCCGGCGCAGCTTCTGCTCCCTGAAAAGCGCGGCAACGGCAAGCTTCCTGCGATGATCATCATGCATGGCTCGGGCGGCGTGCGCGAGCGTGAACGCAGCTACGCGCGCGAATTCAACGCGCTTGGCGTCGCTGCCGTCATCATCGACAGCTTTTCGCCGCGCGGCGTAAAATCGACCGTGCGTGATCAGAGTCCGGTCAGCTCTTACGACATGGTGGTCGATGCGGTGAGCACGCTGAAGGCGGTGGCGCAACGCACGGAGATCGATCCCGCGCGCATCGGCATGATCGGCTTTTCCAAGGGCGGCACGGTGGTGATCAAGGCCGCGCTGCGCCGGTACGTCGAGCCGCTCGCAGCTGGCGAAGCACGATTTGCGTTGTTAATCGCGATGTATCCCTGGTGCGGCGACTTGCCGCTCGATTTCCATGCAGCAAGCGGCGCGCCGCTGCACATGCTGCTCGGCGAACGCGACATCTACGTCGGCACCGAAAGCTGCAAGGAGTTCGGCAAAAAGTACGCCGATGCGGGCGGCGATCTCGCGCTCAAGATCTATGCCGGCGCGCAGCACGACTGGGACGTGCCGGGCAGCGTTCATTGGGTCGTCCGGGACGGGCAGAACCAGAGCAAATGCATTTACGACGAGATCGTGCCCGGCACTTGGGTCGAGCGTTCAAGCCGGATTAAAATCGTCGAAGACAACAAGCGGACCGGGAATCTCAAGAAGGCGTTGGCGCACTGCATGACGCTCGGCGTTTCGGGCGGCTACGATGCGTCAACGCGCGCGCGATCGCTTGAGGATATCCGCGCCTATACCCGCGCCGCGTTTCACCTGCAGTAAACGCGTATCAGTCAGGGTTGCGATCGAGTTCGCCGAGCAGATCGTGCAGGTCGAGTGGATTGGTGTGCATCTGCAGACTGCCGTCCGGCTTCTTCGGCCAAGATTCCTTCGGCCGATCCCAATAAAGCTCGACGCCATTGTCGTCCGGGTCGCGCAGATAGAGCGCCTCGGAGACGCCGTGGTCGCTGGCGCCCTCGAGCGGGATCTTGGCGACGACCAAGCGGCGCAGCGCATCGGCCAAAAGCCGCCGGGTCGGGTAGAGAATGGCGGTATGGTAAAGGCCGGTGGTGCCGGGCGCGGGCGGGTGGCCGCCTTTGCTCTCCCAGGTGTTCAGGCCGATATGGTGGTGGTAGCCGCCGGCCGAGATGAAAGCCGCGCCGGGCCGGCTGGTGGTGACCGTAAAACCCAAGACGCCGCAATAAAAATCCAACGCCCGCTGTAAATCAGCTACCTTCAAATGCACATGGCCAATGCGCACCCCCGGGTCGATGGTGGGCAGGCAAAGGGCCTCTTTGGTAATTTCAGCGGGGCTGGACATGGCGCTTGATCCTGGCTGGCCGGGTGCGGCTTTGATACCCACATGTAAGACACTCGCCGGATCGGTTAAAGTGTCATAGAGGTGACCCTGTAATGTCTCTGACACCATTGCCTGACAGCATCGAGGCCACCCTCGACCTGCTGGCCAAGGCGGATTACATCGCCGACCGTTCGCTGGCGACCGTGCTGTTTCTGGCGCTGCGCATGGGCCGGCCGCTGTTCCTCGAAGGCGAGGCCGGCGTCGGCAAGACCGAGATCGCCAAGGTGCTCTCCTCCGCGCTCGGCCGCCGGCTGATCCGGCTGCAATGCTACGAGGGGCTGGATATTTCCTCCGCCGTCTACGAGTGGAACTACGGCGCCCAGATGATCGCCATTCGCCTTGCCGAAGCAGAAGGCGAGGGCGACCGCGAGCGCATCGAACACGACGTGTTTTCCGAGCGCTTCCTGATC
The DNA here is from genome assembly GCA_050725955.1 of Pseudolabrys sp. Lineage (GTDB taxonomy): Bacteria > Pseudomonadota > Alphaproteobacteria > Rhizobiales > Xanthobacteraceae > Pseudolabrys. The sequence goes on from JBOHII010000146.1 coordinate 3,082, forward strand.
AAGCGGCCACTGTTACAGGCGCTCGAGCCCGATCCAGCCGGGCCCCCGGTGCTGCTGATCGACGAGATCGACCGTACCGACGAGGCATTCGAGGCGTTTCTCCTGGAGGTTCTGGCCGATTTCCAGGTCACCGTGCCGGAGCTCGGCACCGTCAAGGCGGCGCATCCGCCGATCGTACTGGTCACCTCCAACCGCACGCGCGAAGTACATGACGCGCTCAAGCGGCGATGCCTCTATCACTGGGTCGGCTATCCAAACGCGGAGCGCGAGCTGAAAATTCTCCGCACCAAGGTGCCGGGCATCGCCAAGAGACTGTCCGAGCAGGTGATCGCTTTCGTGCAGGCGGTGCGCAAGGAGGACCTGTTCAAGGCACCCGGCGTCGCCGAAACGCTCGACTGGGCCGGCGCGCTTACAGAACTCGACGTGGTGGCGCTCGATCCGGCGACGGTGTCGGATACGCTCGGCGCGCTGCTGAAATATCAGGACGACATCGCGCGGCTCGACGGCAGCAAGGTGAAGGCGATGCTTGACGCGGTGAAATCGGAATTGCGCGCTGCGGAGTAGTTTGCATGGCCGAAGGCCGCCTCGCCGAGAATATCCTCTACTTCGCGCGCGCGCTGCGCGCGGCCGGCATTCCGGTCGGCCCCGGCAACGTGCTCGATGCGCTGGAGGCCGTGCAGGCCGGCCGCGTCGGCGACCGCGAGGATTTCTACTGGACGCTGCATGCGGTGTTCGTAAAACGGCACGAACACAGCATCCTGTTCGACCAGGCGTTCCGTATTTTCTTTCGCAAGCGCGGCTATATCGAAAAGGTGATTGCCTCCATGCTGCCGGAGACTGCCGCGGGTGCGCCGAAGCCGCCGCCCCCCGGCGCGCAGCGCGTTCAGGAGGCTTTGTTCGGCGGTCTCAACGAACGCGAGGACACGCCCGAGGTCGAGATCGATGCGCGGCTGACCGTGTCGGATCGCGAGGTACTGCAGAAAAAAGATTTCGCGCAGATGACTGCCGCCGAAATCGCCGCGGCCAAGCAGGCGATCGCGCGGCTGACGCTGCCGCTCGATCTTATCCGCACGCGGCGGCTTGCTGCGGCGCGGCACGGCAGCATGATCGACGTCCGCCGCACTCTGCGCGCCAGCATGAAGGCGGGCGGGGCGCTGATCGATCTGAAATATCTGGGCCCGCGCAAAAAAGAACCGCCGATTGTGGCGCTTCTCGATATCTCCGGCTCGATGAGTCAGTACACGCGGCTGTTCCTGCATTTCCTGCATGCGATCGCCGAACACGAAAAGCGCGTCACCACCTTCTTGTTCGGTACGCGGCTCACCAACGTCACCCGCGCGATCCGCGCGCGCGATCCCGACGAGGCGCTCGCCGCCTGTTCGGCCCACGTGGTCGACTGGGCGGGCGGCACCCGCATCGCCACGTCATTGCGCGACTTCAACAAGCACTGGTCGCGCCGCGTGCTCACCCAAGGCGCCGTGGTGATGCTGATCAGCGACGGGCTTGAGCGCGATGGCGACGACACGCTATCCTTCGAGATGGACCGGTTGCATCGCTCGTGCCGCCGGCTGATCTGGCTCAATCCGCTGCTGCGCTTCGACGGCTTCGAGGCGCGCGCCTCCGGTATCAAGGCGATGCTGCCGCACGTTGACGAATTCCGTCCGATACACAATCTGGAGTCTATGCGGGGACTGGTCGACTCGCTGTCGCGCCACAATGTGGGCGGCCCGGCCCCGAAGGAATGGCTCCGCCAGGTGAATTGAATTGTGAGTTGAAGGAGAACCAAGATGC
>JBOHII010000147.1:0-4896 GCA_050725955.1 Pseudolabrys sp.
GCCCAAGTCTGGCAACGCGCTTCCGTCGGCGGATGCTCGCCGAGCGACAGCACGCAGGGGCAGAACACCGTGCAACTGCACGACAGCGCCATCTCACCCTTCAGAGTCCAAGCTTCGGTCAACGCACTCCTCCCGTAATTTTTTGTTATCTAGCTCAAATCGTGTGCACCGGCCAATGGGCGGCAAAGGCCGATACGATGAAGGCGATGCCACCCGCGATCAATGCGGCGCCCACCGCATAAGTGAGACGTTTGCCGGTACCGATCTTCTCCAAGGTCATCACCACGCCGAGCGCCGCCATCCAGATCACGTTCATCACGCCGACCGCGAACATCACCAGCATCATCGCCCAGCAGCAACCCAGGCAATACAGACCCTGCTTGACGCCAAGGCGAAACACGCCCCGAGGCGTGGTCGCCCAGTTGGCGAAGAAGAACGGGAACGGACGCTGGCATTGTGTGAGACAGGCGTGCTTGAGCGCGGAGAATTGATAGACGCCGGCGCCGATGAAGATCGCGCCGGAGAACAGCCCGCTCGCCGAGGCCATGCCGCTGTCCAAGAGCGCGGCGCGGGTGAAGGCGAACTGCGCGAGCGTCGCTACGGCGGCAAAGCCGAGCCACACCAGCGCATAGCCGGCGGCAAGCGTAAACGGCGAGACAATGCGCTCGCCTTTGCGCGCGGCGGTGTCGGCGATCTCGGCATAAGTGAGGATCATGGGCGCCGCGCTCGGCAGCATCATGGCGAGCGTCATGGCGCCCCACATCGCCGCCACAATTGCAAAGCCGTTTACGCCCCAAGCGGCGCTGGACACGGCGAGCGCGCGGCAGATTGCCTCGACAGCGCCTATCTCAGAATACATGAGCCCGAGCGCCAGCCAGCCCAGCACGGCGAGTGCGAGCACACAAATCGCGGCCAGCGCTTGCGGCCGCGCGAAAACGGCGCCGAGCCGGCCGGCGGCACCCGGCAGATGGGACAAATATCGTTCAGTCGCCTCGCTCATGGCCTCCCGTGCATAGCGCATCGCGCCATGCTAGTTAACGGCCTTCACGAGCGGGCGTTTCGATGCCGGACAAAATCGCCAAAAAGCCCACGGCCATCGTGGTGGGCGGCGGGCCCGCCGGCCTCACCGCGGGCATTGCGCTTGCCGGTGCCGGCATTGCCACCGTGCTGGTGGCCCCGCGCCCGACGCGGCGCGACAACCGCACCACCGCGTTGTTTGCCGGCTCGGTCACCGCGCTAGAGACGATCGGCGTGTGGCCGCTCTGCGTGACGCATGCCTCGCCGCTCAAGATCATGCGCATTGTCGACGATACCGGGCGGCTGTGGCGCGCGCCGGAAGTGAAATTCTCCGCCGACGAAATTGGGCTCGAGGCTTTTGGCCACAATATCGAGAACTCTCACCTGATCGCCGCGCTGGGACGGCGCGCCGGCGCGCTCGGCAACTTGCAACCGATCGAAGACGAAGCGCAAAGCGTAACGTCGCACGGTGACGCGGTCACGATGAAGCTCAAGAGCGGTCAGGCCTTGAGTGCCTCGCTGGTGATCGCCGCCGATGGCCGGCGCTCGCTCTGCCGCGCCGCCGCCGGCATCGCGGTCGACGACCGCGATTACAAACAAGTCGCGCTCACGGTCTGCGTTAAACACGCGCGGCCGCATCGTGACACCTCGACCGAGTTTCACACGCCGAGCGGGCCCTTCACGCTGGTGCCGCTGCCGGGCCAGCGATCGAGCGTGGTCTGGGTGCTCGACCCGGCGCAGGCCGAGGGCGTCGCCGCGCTCGGCGACGCCGGGCTGGCGCAAGAGATCGAACGCGCCTCGCATTCGATCCTCGGCAAGATCACGGTCGAGCCGGGCCGCGGAATGTTTCCGCTCAGCGTGGCGACCGCCCGGCATTTGGGCGCCAAGCGCATCGCGCTGGTGGGCGAAGCCGCGCATGTAATACCGCCGATCGGCGCGCAGGGGCTCAACCTCGGCCTGCGCGATGCTGCCTCGATCGGCGAACTCGTGGTTGCCGCGCAGCGAAATGGCGAGGATATCGGCGGCGACGACGTGCTCGCCGCCTACGAGAAAATGCGCCGCGCCGACGTCACGAGCCGCACGCTTGCCATCGACCTGCTCAACCGCACGCTGCTCACCGATTTTCTCCCCGTGCAGGGCATGCGCGGTCTCGGGCTCTACATGATCGACCACATTGGACCGTTGCGCCGCGCGGTGATGCGCGAAGGCGTCGCGCCCGCCGCCGCCGAGCCGCGTTTGATGCGCGGCGAAGCGCTTTAGCTCTTATCGAGCGGCGGCGCCTTTTTCGCGCCCGACTTCTCGCGAAACGCCGGCGCGATCGGCAGCGGCAGCGCCGGGATCGTTTTGCCCGACGCGCTTTCGACCTGATGCGCAAAAAGTCCGCGTTCGACGAAATGCGGGTCGCGCATCGCCTGCTCCAGCGGCACCACAACGGTCGCGCAGCAATCGGCGGCGGCAAGGATCGGCCGCCACTCCTCGGAGGTGCGCGCGGCGATCAGTTTGGCCACTGCCGCGCGCGTTGCCGTCGGATCGCGGCGATCGTCGACGAGTTCCGCCGCGAGCCCGATCGCATGGGTAAACGCCAGCCAAAACTTCTGTTCGAGCGCGCCGCAGGCGATGAGCTTGCCATCCTTGGCCGGGTAGAGCCGGTAGCGCGGCGAACTGCCGACCAGCCACAGCTCGCCCGGCTGTGGAAATTTGCCCGTGGCGGCGCCGATTGCGAGCGCCGCCCAGCCGAAGGTGAACATGGCGTCGGTCATGGCGATGTCGAGATGGCAGCCCTGCCCGCTTTGATCGCGCGCCCGCAGCGCCAGCAGAATATTGATCACCGCCGGAAAACTTGCGCCGGCGATGTCGGCGGCCAGCATCGGCGGCACCACCGGGGCGTCAAGCGGTCCCGGTTGCAGATCGAGCAGCCCGGTATTGCCGATGTAATTGATGTCATGCCCCGCCTCGCCGGCGCGCGCCCCGCTTTGGCCGTAGCCCGAAATCGAGCAATCGATCAGCCGCGGGTTGAGCGCGCGCAGCGTCTCGTAGCCCAGGCCCAAACGCGCCATGACGCCCGGACGGAACTGCTCCATCAAAATGTCGGCGCGCTCGATCAGCGGGGCGAGCTTGGCGCGCCCGGTTTCGCTCTTGAGATCGAGCGTCAGACTTTTCTTGCCGCGATTGAGCAGCGCGAAGGCCGCGCTCTCGCCGTCAACATAGGGCGGAAAACGCCGCGCGTCCTCGCCGCCCGGCTTTTCGATCTTGAGCACTTCGGCGCCGGCTTCCGCCAGCATGAGAGACGCCAGCGGCCCCGGCAGCAGCGTGGTGAAATCCAGAACGAAAATACCGGAAAGCGGTTGCATGCTTTATACCTTGCGCATGATCTTATCCGAAAACCGTTTCCCACTTTTCGGGATCATGCGCTGTCACCGAAACAATAGCGGCGGCAACGTGCCGGTCTTCACCATCCACATCACGCTGGTGAGCGTGACGACCGACACCAGCGTGCCGATCAAGACTGCGCTCGATGCCTGCTCGACCCAGACGTCGTATTGGCGCGCGAACACGAATACGTTGAGCGCCGGCGGCAACGCCGCCATCAGCACCGCGGTGTAGATCCAGGTCTGGTCAAACGGCCCGAACAGCGACAGCAGCAGAAACACGAGGATCGGGTGCAGCACGAGCTTCACCAGCGTCAGGAACGGCACCTCCCACGGCATCTTTTTCAGCGGCCGCAACGCCACCGTCACCCCGAGCGTGAACAGCGCGCACGGCGCGGCGGCGTTTTGCAGGAACTGCATCAGCCGATCGAGCGCGACCGGCGGCTGGAAATGCACCGCGGCGGAGGCAACACCGAGCGCGCTGGCGATGATCAGCGGATGCAGCGCGACGCGTTTGAGCACCTCCAGCGCGGCGGCGGCAAGGCTTGCGTGTTGCGGCTTGGCCAGCGCCATCAGGAACGGCACCATGGTGAACAGGATAATGTTGTCGAAGCAGAAGATGAGAGCCACCGGCACCGCCGCCGCCGAACCCAGCGTCGCCAGCGCAAGGCCGGGACCCATAAAGCCGATATTGCCGTAGCCGCCGGCCATGCCCGCGATCGCCGCTTCCGCGATATTGCCGCGGCGCAGCGCCATGCCGATGGCAAAGGCGACCGCGAAAGCCCAAAAGGTCGCCAGCGTGGTGGCGAAGATGAAATCGACCTGGGCGAGCTTTTCCAGCGGGGTCTGCGCCAGGATGCGGTAGAACAACGACGGCAACGCCACATAGAGGATGAAGAAATTCATCCAGGCCAGCGCGGTATCGGGGATTTGCTTGAGCTTGCCGCAGGCAAAGCCGATGAAAATCAGCCCGAAAAACGGAAGTGCCAGATTAAGAACATCGATCATCCGATTGCTCGGTCTGCGTTATTTCACCGCCAAGGTCGCTACGGACTTGGCGCGGCCTTTGCATTGCTCTAAACGGCAGTTCGCCCTTTTGGAAGGACCCGTAGACCCGTGAAATTACCGCGCCAGTTTTTTGCCCCCCTCGCCATCGGGGCGCCTGCGCCGATGCGCGAGCTGCCGGTGCGGCTCGAACGCATGATCCATTTTGTGCCGCCGCATCTCGACAAGATGCGCGCCAAGGTGCCCGAACTGGCGCGCCAGGTCGACGTGGTGCTGGGCAACCTGGAAGATGCCATTCCGGTCGAGGCCAAGGAGGCTGCGCGCAAGGGCTTCATCGAAATGGCGAAGAGCGTCGACCACGGACCGACCGGCCTGTGGACGCGCATCAACGCGCTCAATTCACCCTGGATGCTCGACGACGTGACCGAGATCGTAGGGAGCGTCGGCGACAGACTCGACGTCATCATGCTGCCCAAGGTCGACGGCCCCTGGGACATCCACTATC
>JBOHII010000148.1:0-6064 GCA_050725955.1 Pseudolabrys sp.
GCTCATGGGCGCAGTGTCGGCGGGCCGGCCTGCGGTCGCGCTCGTCGCGGGGCCGATGATGACGGGGCGGCATCGCGGCGAGAGGCTCGGCGCCTGCACCGATTGCCGGCGCTTCTGGGCGCGCTACCGCGCCGGCGACATCGACACCGACGAGATTTCGGCGGTCGAAGGCCAGCTCGCAGTGACCGCCGGCACCTGCGCGGTGATGGGCACGGCTTCGACCATGGCCTGCATCGCCGAAGCGCTCGGCATGATCTTGCCGGGGACGGCCGCGATCCCCGCTGTGCACGCGGATCGTCTGCGCGCAGCGGAGGCAACCGGCGCCGCGGCGGTGAAGATGATCGGTTCGAAGCTGACGCCCGAGCGCATCGTGAATGCGAAATCGGTCGAGAACGCGCTGCGCGTTCTGCTCGCGCTCGGCGGCTCGACCAATGCGGTCATTCACGTGACAGCGATCGCGGGGCGCGCCGGCGTCAATATTACGCTCGAACAGCTCAACAAGTTGTCGGACACGACACCGGTGCTGGTGAACCTGAAGCCGGTCGGCAACGGCTACATGGAAGATTTCTTCGCGGCCGGTGGCGTCGGTGCGTTGCTGCGCGAGCTGAAGGATCTGCTGCATCTCGACTGCATGACCGTCACTGGCGAGACAATCGGCGAGCGGCTCGCGGCTGATGTCGATGCCGATCCGTGGGTCGATCGCACGATCATCGCGGAACGCAACAAGCCGCTGGAGCCGCAAGGCGGGCTGGTCGCGCTGTTCGGCAACATCGCGCCGCAGGGAGCGATCCTCAAGCGCTCGGCGGCGGATGCGAACTTGTTCGAGCAGGAGGGCAGGGCGGTTGTGTTCTCTTCGCTCGAAGACCTTGCCGCGCGCGTCGACGATCCGAAGCTCGACGTGGAAGCAAACGACATTCTTGTCTTGCAGAACGCGGGGCCGCATTCGCCGGCAGCGATGCCGGAGGCCGGCTATCTGCCGATTCCGAAGAAGCTCGCCGCCAAAGGCGTGAAGGACATGATCCGCGTGTCGGATGCGCGCATGAGCGGCACGGCGTTCGGCACCATCGTTTTGCATGTGACGCCGGACGCGGCCTCCGGGGGTCCGCTTGGCCTCATCCGCAACGGTGACCGCATGAAGCTCTCGGTCAAAGAGCGGCGTATCGATCTTCTGGTCGACGATGCCGAGCTCAAGCGCCGCGCCGCGTCGACGAAGCCTTCGGTCGAAAAGCCCGCGCGCGGCTACGCAAAGCTCTACGCGCAGGAAATTCTCGGCGCCGACCAGGGTTGCGATTTCACGTTCCTGAAGCCGCGCTGACGGGTTTTGGTTTTCAGGCTGCACTCGCGGCAGGAAGCGGTTCGATCTTCGCGACCTTTTTTCCGATACTACGCTGTGCGGTCTGCAAGTCATAAGCCGCTTGCAGATTCATCCAGAACTCGGGTGACGTTCCAAACGCACGGCTGAGATAAAGCGCGGTGTCGGATGTGATGCCGGTCTCCTCATCGCGGATGCGCTCGATGCGCGTGCGCGGCAAGCCGAGATGCTTGGCGAGTTCGCCGGCCGATATATTGAGCGGAATGAGAAACTCCTCGCGGAGAACCTCGCCCGGATGCATCGGGGGTAGTGTTTTTGCCACTGTTCTCTCCGTTGTCTTGTCTCTCAGTGATAATCGACAATTTCAACGTCTCTAGGACCGTCGGGGGTCCATACGAAACAAATCCGAAATTGTTGTTGATCCTGATCGAGTGCTGACCGATTCGGTCCCTTTTTAAAGCCTCCAGCTTGTTCCTTGGCGGCACGAGTAAGTCGCGAAGATCTTTCGCCGCACTGATCATCGCCAGTTTGCGGCGGGCGACGTTGAGAATTTCTGCCGGAAAGCCTTTCGGGCACTCGCCCTTGAAGACCGCTTCCGTGGGTTTGTCCTTGAAGGACCGTATCATGGCCTGATATGTATCATGCCACGATACAAAGATCAATAATTTTGTATCATAAGGTGATACGCCTCACGATCCGAGCCGGTGGGCCGAGTCGCGAGCCGTAACGAGAAACCTTGGAAATGTTGGGCATGTGGTGCTGCCGGAGTGGATTGAACACTCGACCTCCCCCTTACCAAGGGGGTGCTCTACCACTGAGCTACGGCAGCGCTTGGGCGGAGCGAATATCCGATCATGCCGGTCCTGTCGAGCGCCGCTTGCCGGCCGCGCGCCCGCCTTCTATCCCTTGCCGTCATGACGGGCAGCAGCGGCAAATCCGGCGATCCTCAGCGCGCCGAGCGCCTGAAAACGGCGCTGCGTGACAATCTCAGGCGCCGCAAGGCACAGGCCAAGGCGCGCGAGCGGGCCGCCAAGGCCGCGGAGCACGATTCCGCCGGAATTACCCCTGAAATTGCCCCGGAGTTTGTGCAAGGCAAGCCGAAAGGCTAGTAACCTTGGCGGTCGCTTGGCCTTGCGGGACGGCCGGAGCGGCTCTTAGCTAATATTCGGCCAAAAGGGGCCGTCTGCGGGGCGAGATGGATCGGATACGCATTGTCGGCGGCCAGCGTCTGAACGGGACAATTCCGATTTCGGGCGCCAAGAACGCCACGCTGCCGCTGATGATCGCGAGCCTGCTCACCGAGGATACGCTGGTCCTCGACAATGCGCCGCGGCTCGCCGACGTCGAACTGTTGCAGCGTATCCTCGGCAATCACGGCGTCGACGTTATGATCGCCGGCAAGCGGCCGGGCGAAGACCCCAATGCCGGCCGCACGCTGCATATTTCGGCGAAAAACATCATCGACACGACCGCACCCTATGACCTCGTCTCCAAGATGCGGGCGAGCTTCTGGGTGGTGGCGCCGTTGCTCGCACGCATGGGCGAAGCCAAGGTGTCGATGCCGGGCGGTTGCGCCATCGGTACGCGGCCGGTGGATTTGCTGATCATGGCGCTGGCGAAGCTCGGCGCCGAGATCGAGATCGAAGGCGGCTATGTGATCGCGCGCGCGCGCACAGGCCTGCATGGCGCCGAGATCGTCTTCCCGAAAGTGACCGTCGGCGGCACCCACACCGCCATGATGGCGGCAAGCCTCGCCAACGGCACGACGGTGATCGAGAACGCCGCGCGCGAACCCGAGATCGGCGACGTCGCCGACTGCCTCAATAAGATGGGCGCGAAAATTTCCGGCGCGGGCACCGCGCGCATCGTGGTGGAGGGCGTGCCGCGTCTGCATGGCGCCCGCCACACCGTGCTGCCCGACCGCATCGAGACCGGCACCTATGCCATGGCGGTGGCCATAACCGGCGGCGACGTACTGCTGCAGAACGCGCGCCCCGAATTGTTGCAGGCAGCGCTCGACCTGCTGGCGCAGACCGGCGCCGTCATCACGCCGACCAATGCCGGCATCCGCGTCGCTCGCAACGGCGCAGGGCTCGCGCCGGTCGAGGTGACCACCGCGCCGTTTCCAGGTTTCCCCACCGATTTGCAGGCGCAGTTGATGGCGCTGATGACGCGCGCCGACGGCACCTCGCGCATCACCGAGGCTATTTTCGAGAACCGCTTCATGCATGTGCAGGAACTGGTGCGGCTCGGCGCCCACATTCGCCTCGATGGCGACACCGCCACCGTCGAGGGTGTCGGCCATCTCACCGGCGCGCCGGTCATGGCCACGGATTTGCGCGCCTCGGTGTCGCTGGTAATTGCCGGCCTCGCCGCGCAAGGCGAGACCATGGTCAACCGCGTCTATCACCTCGACCGCGGCTTCGAGCGGGTCGAGGATAAGCTCGCCCGCTGCGGTGCGCAGATCGAGCGGATTAGCGGGTAGCGGCTATGCCAGCGATCAAAGTCTTGAGCGCCGGCGCCGTGCAGTCGATGGTGGCCGCGCTCGGCGCCGAATTCGAGCGCGCGAGTGGCAACAGGCTCGAACTCGTTTTCAACACCGCGGGCTCCTTGCGCGACCGCTTCAAGAACGGGGAAGCCGCCGACCTGATCATTCTGTCGGAATCGATCATCGGCGATTTGGACAAGCTCGGCCGGTTCATGCCCGGCAGCATTACCGATCTCGGCCGCACGGTCACCGGCGTCGTGGTGCGTGAGGGCTCGCTTGCGCCCGACATTTCCACGCCGGAGGCTTTCAAACAGGCGCTGCTCAAGGCCAAGAGCGTGGCCTATACCGATCCCAAGGCGGGCGGTTCCGGCGGCATCATGTTTGCCGCGCTGCTGCAGCGGCTGGGCATCGCCGAGGCGGTCAACAACAAGGCCGTGCTCGGCAAGCGCGGCACCGAGACGGCGGTTGCCGTGGCCGAAAGCCGCGCCGAGATCGGCATCACCTTCATCAGCGAGGTCCTGCCGGTGAAAGGCGTCAAGGTCGCCGGCCCGCTGCCGGTCGAATTGCACAGCGCCAACACCTACACGGCGGCAATCCCGATCGGAAGCGGCGAACGCGAAGCGGCCGCGGCCTTGCTGGGCGCGCTCACCGATCCGGCGACGCGCGGCCGCTGGCACGCGGCCGGCCTGGAACCGGCGTTCTAACCATCTTGCGTCGTCGCGCGGCCTTGCCTAACTACCTCTCGACCAGAAAAGCCGCCCATGAACCAGCTCAAATTCGTTGTCCTCGACGAGGAGGACCTGGAAGTCGCTTCGACCCATCTGCAGGACGCGGTCGCCAAGGTAGCCGACGTGCGTTGGCTGCCGCGAGAAAAGCGCCTGGTTCTGGCGCTCAACCGCTTCGATTGGGAAAGCGCGCAATCCGCCCAGCCGGAATACCGCCGGCGCCGGGCCGCGCTGCGTTTCGAGCGGGTGCTGTCGTGCAAATGCCGCGGGGTGAACCCGGCGGGCAAGGACGCCATACTTAACCTGCTGGCGGTCGAGTTTTCCGAGACCCAGGCGCCGTCCGGCGTGGTGACCATCAGCTTTTCCGGCGGCGCGACCCTGCGGCTGGAGGTCGAGTGCCTGGAAGCCGAATTGGCCGATCTCGGACCGGTCTGGGCCACCTCGGGCCGCCCCGTCCACGCGCTCGCCGAGGACAGTCCACCGCCCTCCGGCCGCCGTTGAAGCCGTCCCCGGGGCGTGTCCGGACTGCATCGCAACAAATAAATTCGGTTCAGAACCCCCCCGCACGGCCCGCCTTGAGCCGCGCTATGCTTGATCTTTCAAAGTTCCAATGGCGTAGTGGCGCGGTTCCTCCAACAGGGATGATTCCATGCGCAAATTTGTCATTCTCGCAGGCGCACTGCTGGGTGCCGCGCTGCTTTCCGGCACGCCAGCCAAGGCCGAACTCGGCTGCGCCTGCGTCAAACTCGGTTCGCCTACGGTCTGCATGTCGGGCATTTCCGATTGCACATTCAAAGGCGGCGGCGCCTGCGTGCTGCCGTGCGACTATCAGCCGCCCAGGATGATGCACCACCGCCACCACCGCCACCACCACAGGGCGCTCAAGAAGAAAATGTAAGCCGGCCGCTTCGGCATGCGACCAGGCTCCGTCTCGCGGCGGAGCTTGTTGTTTTTCGGCCCACGCCGGCTCGCGCGAAAGGGTTGACGCGGCTCCGCGCATCACCCATGGACCTGCCATCCGGCTAGGATCAGGTCATGCCGCAGCGATTCGACAGTCAAAGCGCCGATTTCCCGACGCAGTTCCAAGCATTTCTCGGCGCCAAACGCGAGCCGGCGCAGCACGTGGAAGAGCGCGTGCGCGCGATCCTCGCCGAGGTGAAGGCCTATGGCGACCGCGCGCTGTTGCAGCTCACGCTTGAGTTCGATCGCGTCGATCTGGCCAAGATCGGCATGCGCGTCGCCGCCAGCGAGATCGAGGCGGCGGCCAAAATTTGTGACCGCCAAGCGCTCGATGCGCTCAAGCTCGCGCGCGATCGGGTTGAGGCCTATCACGTTCGGCAGAAGCCGAAGGACGAACGCTTCACCGATCCGCTCGGCGTCGAGCTGGGCGCCAAATGGACGGCGATCGAGGCGGTTGGGCTTTACGTGCCGGGCGGCACGGCGGCCTATCCTTCGTCCGTCTTGATGAATGCGGTTCCGGCCAAAGTCGCCGGCTGCGCGCGCCTCGTCATGGTGGTGCCGGCGCCGGACGGCAAACTT
>JBOHII010000149.1:0-4930 GCA_050725955.1 Pseudolabrys sp.
CCGGAATCCAGAGCTGTACGCACTGGTCTTGGCTCTGATTCCGGGCCCGCTCGCTTCGCTCGCGCCCCGGAATGACCTATCGAGATTAACCATGCCCGAACTCCCTGAAGTCGAAACCGTGCGGCGCGGCCTGGCGCCGGCCATGGAAGGCGCGGCCATCACCAAGGTCGAGGTCCGCGACCGCCGGCTGCGCTGGCCGCTGGCCAAGGACTTCGAGAGACGCCTCGCCGGGCAGACGGTCGAGGGGCTGGGCCGGCGGGCGAAATATCTGCTGGCCGATCTCGCCTCCGGCGACGTGCTGATGATGCATCTCGGCATGTCGGGCTCGTTCCGCGTCGGCAAGGACGCCAAGCCCGGCGTCTATTACCACGAGAAGTCAAAAAGCGCCGCGCACGATCATGTGGTGTTTCACATGTCGAACGGCGCCACCGTCACCTTCAACGATCCGCGCCGCTTCGGTTCGATGAAGCTCATCGCGCGCGCGAAGCTAGAGCAGGAGCCGCTGCTGCGCGCGCTCGGGCCGGAGCCTTTGGGCAATGAATTCGACGCGGCGATGCTGGCGCGCGCCTGCGCCGGCAAGAAGACCTCGCTTAAGGCGGCGCTCTCGGACCAGCGCGTGGTCGCCGGCCTCGGCAATATCTATGTCTGCGAGGCGCTGTTCCGCGCCCGGCTCTCGCCCAAGCGGCGGGCTTCGACGATTGCCGATCGCAACGCAAAGCCCAACGCGCGCGCGGTGGCGCTGGTCGATGCCATCAAGGCGGTGCTCAACGATGCGATCGCGGCCGGCGGTTCTTCGCTGCGCGACCATCGGCGCACCGATGGCGCGCTCGGCGATTTCCAGCACAACTTCCAGGTCTACGACCGCGAGGGCGAACCGTGCCCAAATTGCAAGGGCAAGGTCAAACGCATCGTGCAGGCGGGACGCTCGACCTTCTATTGCCCGAGCTGTCAGAAATAGGTCAAGCTTGGCGCCGCAGAAGCCGGGAGCATGACATGCGTAAATTCGTAATCACATTCGTTTTGGTCTGCGTGGCCAGCGCGGCCTTTGCGGCCGGCTATCCGGATCACCCGATCCGGCTGATCGTGCCGCAGGCGGCCGGCAGCGCCACCGACAATGCCGCGCGTCTGCTCGCCGCCGTGCTCACGCAGGAACTGGGGCAGCAGGTCGTGGTCGACGACCGCCCCGGCGGCGCGCTTACCATCGGGCTCGATTTGGTGGCGAAATCGCCGCCGGACGGTTACACCATCGGCATGGGCCCGATCGGCGCGCTCGCCATCACCCGCCACATCGTCAAGAAGCTGCCCTATGACATCGAGCGCGACTTCCAGCCGATCGCGCTGGTCACGCGCGGGCATCTCTTGCTCGCGGTCTCGCCCAAGCTGCCGGTGTACTCAGTCAAGGAGCTGATCGCCTACGCCAAGGCGCATCCCGGCAAGCTGTCCAATGCCTCCTCCAGCATCGGTTCGCCCGGCCATGTCGGCGGCGAATTGTTCAAATACATGACCGGCACCAATATTGTGCACGTGCCCTATCGCGGCGGCTCGCTGGCGATGCAGGATTTGATTGCCGGGCGCGTCGACCTGATGTTCGAGAGCCTGCAATCGATCGCGCCGCTCGCGCATGCCGGCACCGTGCGCGCGCTGGCGGTGAGCGGGACAAAGCGTTCGCCGGCGTTTCCCGATCTGCCGACGATCGCGGAAGCCGGCGTGCCCGGCTATGCGGCGCCCACCTGGAGCGGGGTGATCGCACCGGCCGGCGTGCCGCGGCCGATCGTAGACAAGCTCAATGCGGCGATCAACAAAGCGCTCACCTCGGACGCCTTCAAGGAGAAGTTCGCCAAGACCGGCGACGAGGCTGCCGGCGGCACACCGGAGGAATTCGCCGCGACGATCAAGGCCGATTCCGCCAAGTGGGCGGAGGTGATCAAACGCGCGGGCGTGACGCTGCAATAACATCGAACGGTAAGGGCAAGCCATGAGCTACCAGAACATCCTCGTCGAAACCAAAGGCCGGGTCGGTGTCATCCGTCTCAATCGGCCGGCCGCGCTCAATGCGCTCAACATGGCGCTGATCGCCGAACTCGGGCAAGCGATCGAGGCGTTCGATGCGGACGACGGCATCGGCTGCCTGCTGATCGCGGGCAACGACAAGGCCTTCGCCGCCGGCGCCGACATCAAGGAGATGGCCGACAAGACCTTCATCGAGGCCTTTCTCGGCAATTTCGCCGCCAGCTGGGACCGCGCCGCGCGTGCGCGCAAGCCGATCGTCGCCGCCGTTGCGGGTTTTGCGCTCGGCGGCGGCTGCGAACTCGCCATGCAGTGCGACATCGTCATCGCGGCCGACACCGCAAAATTCGGCCAGCCCGAGATCAAGCTCGGCGTCATTCCCGGCATCGGCGGCACGCAGCGGCTCACCCGCGCGGTCGGCAAGGCCAAGGCGATGGACATGATCCTCACCGGGCGCATGATGGATGCCGCCGAGGCCGAGAAGGCCGGGCTGGTGGCGCGCGTGGTGCCGGCAGGAAATTTGGTGGACGAGGCGATGAAGGTCGCCGACACCATCGCCAATATGTCGCTGCCTTCGGTGCTTGCCGGCAAGGAGGCGGTCAACCGCGCCTTCGAAACGTCGCTGGCGGAAGGCGTGACCTTTGAACGGCGCGTCTTCCATGCGCTATTTGCGACGCAGGATCAGAAGGAAGGCATGAAAGCCTTCGTCGAGAAGCGCAAGCCGGCGTGGAAAAATAAGTAAGCGGTCCTGCCCCGGACGCGGTGCAGCGCAAGCGTAGCGCAGCGGTGCGCCGCTGATCCGGGGCCGTACCGACGCGGACTTAAGCAGCCAACTCTTTGGCAAGATCGCGCCAGTCAGGATTGAATTCGTCAATAAGCTTGAATTTCCAAGCTCGCCGCCACCGCTTCAAGCTACGCTCGCGTGCGCGTGCTTCCAGCGCCGATGGATATTCTTCAAAGTAAACAAGTCTTGTTACGCCGTAGGTCTTGGTGAAGTTCGAAAGCTTTTGCTGATGCTCAAATACCCGACGCGTCAAATTATTGGTTACGCCGACATATAAGACGCCATAGCGACGATTTGCGAGAACGTAAACGTGGCAGCGGCGCATCGGCGGCCCTCATCCGCGACGGTCCCGGGTCTGCGGCGCATCACTACGCTTCGCTTCGTGCCGCGCCGCGCCCGGGACAAGTATTAACTACTTCCGCACGCAAATAATGCGCACCACCGACGCCTTGGCGTCGGCGGCGGGCGTGGGCGCAGGCGTCACGTCATGCGCTGCAAGAAAATCGCGGATCGTTTTGGCGGTGATGAGCCGCACCGGCGGCGGCGCCGGCCCGATGCTGGCGAGGAACGCGTGGTCCATTTCCCTCATGCCAAGGAAGTGGCCCTGCGCATCGAGCGCGGCGGCGCCGGAAAATCCGGCCATCGGCACCGGCTGGCGCAATTCTATGGCGTGGGCTTCCGTCAGGCGCGCCTTGACCTCGGTCAGCTTGCGGTGGCCCTCCTGCTCCTTCGGAGCGGGGATGCCGATAAGCGTCAGCTCGCTCGCCTTCGGCGTTTCATGCGTGAGCGCCAGCGGCGACAAATTGCGCGCGCCATAGACGCGCAGCAGCGCCAGCCCGCGCTCCTTGTCGTCGGCAAGCCGGTCGGCATTGCCCAAGCCGGCGGCGAGGATAACCGCGCAGCCTTCGGCGAGCTTCACGTCGGTGACGATGTCGCCTTGCGCGCTCACCACCAGCCCGTTGCCGTAATCCACCGACCTGGCCAGCGCGGCGAAAGGCGCGCTGTGCTCGGGAAACGGCGAGAAGGCGCTCGCCATCGCCACCATCACCGGCGCGACGATGCCTTCCATGGCCTGGTCGTAGAGCATGGTGAAGCCGCGGATCTCGCCGTCGCGCAGCTTGGCGCGCACGGAAAAATCCTTCAGGCCCTGCATGCCGCTGATGAAAAAATTGTCGTCATGCAGCACGCTGGTCGAAACCCTGCGGCTGGCCGGCTCCTTCTTCTCCCGCTCGAACAGCGCGGCGAGCTTGAGCTTGTCATCCTTGATGCGGAAGGTCTCGACCTGCACCTCGCCATGCGCGGACGACCAGCGCGTGCCGCGCGCGGCGTCGCGCGCATTAGGCACCAGCTTGGTCGGCAGGCCGATGCGGATGCCGGTCGCCGGATCGACCACCACGCTCCAGCCGAAATCGTCCTCGTGCGTCTTGGCGGCGGCGATGAGCGCGGCGCGCTCCTCGAGCGTCAGCGCGCCGGTGACCTTGGCCTTGTTGCGCTTCTGGAAGCTCTTGATGGCGGTGAGCATCGGGTCCTCGCCGCCGTTTGCGCCGGTATAGTCGCCGGCCCACAGCAGGGCGGCCTGGATTTTCAGCCGCTCGCCGCGCGGAATGCCGGGGAAAACGCCGGCTTTGGCCGGTTCGGATTTCGCCGTTTGTGGCTTTGTCGTTTCGGATTTGGTCGTTTCGGGTTTAGTCGGTGCGGACTTGAGCGGCTCGTTTTTGACCGGTTCCGCTTTGGCCGGCGCGGTTTTCTCGGCCGCGCGCTGGCGGCTCTCGATCGCGTTCTTGACCATGCCCGGCTTGCCGTTCGCCGGGCTGCGGCCGGAAGTCCTGGTCGGCTTCGATGGCGCCGGCTTGGTTTCGGCAGGCTTGGTTTCGGCGGGCTTGGCGGTGACGGCTCTGTGGCGGAGGTGTTTTTTTGCCGGCTTCGCATTGGGCTGCGACTTGAACAGATCGAGGACGCCCGCCGAATCCCCAGCCCGTGCCGGCGCGGCGCCGATCAACAGCGCCAGCATCGCCAGCAACGCAGTGCAACGCATCGTATTTAACGCCACCCGAGCCATGTTTTGCGGCACTCTAGCCCATCGAAACGGATGCGCAAAACGCCAAACGACTGGCCGAATGCAATCCGAAGCCATAGGCT
>JBOHII010000150.1:0-3375 GCA_050725955.1 Pseudolabrys sp.
CTATGGTCGCAATTGTTCCATCGCAATCGCGCCGGGGCAACCTCGAATCGCCTTTGATCAGCAACCTGACAGGGTTGTGAGTGAGGCGTTACGACGCGCGCACGATAAAATCTCGCTTTTTTCGCGCGATAATTGTTGGGACGATCGGTTTTGGATATCGGTAGCGGGGGAGGGATTTGAACCCCCGACCTCCGGATTATGATTCCGCTGCTCTAACCAACTGAGCTACCCCGCCGTTCCGAAACGCTATCTGCCGGAATGGGCGCGATATAGGGAGGGCAGGGAAAGCCTGTCAAGCAAGCTCGGCAAAATCGCCTGAAATTCAGCGTCGCTCAGGGCATTCGGGCTCAAGCCGCGCTGCGGCGTTCGCCGTCGGAGAGGCGCTCGAAACGGATCAGCGAAAAATGCCCGAGCGGCGGCATCGGCGTGCGCTCGACCACACGCACCCCGCCGTGGCGCTCGACCCAGGCGCTCAGACGGCCGAAACGGAATTCAGGCCGCCAGCCGAGCCGGCGTGCGATCGGCGCGAAGCAGAATTCGAACCAGGCGCGGGGTCCGGATTCCGCACCAATGTGATTGACCAGCACGATCTCGCCGCCCGGTTTGATGACGCGCGCGAATTCGTCGAGGGTGGCTTCCGGATTGGGCACCGCGGTGATGACGAATTGCGCCACGACCACGTCGAAGGATTGGTCGGGCAGAGCAAGACGCGCGGCGTCCATCACCGCCAGCGCATCAACGTGGCTCAAACCCTGCTCGACGACGCGCGCCTGCGCCCGGCGCAGCATCGGCTCGGAAAGATCGACGCCAACCAGGCGGTTGCCGCGCGCATAATCGGGCAGCGATAGGCCGGTGCCGACGCCGACTTCCAGGATGCGGCCGCCGATGCGTTCGGCAGCGACGATGGCGGCGCGCCGTCCGGCATCGAATACGGCGCCGAACACCAGATCGTAAATCGGCGCCCAGAACGCATAGGCCCGCTCGACGCTTGATTTGTCGATGTCGGCCCCCATTCGCGCAGCTTAGTCGCGCGCGGCCGCCGTGGCCATCGCCGTATCGGCGGTGCGTGTGCGGTCCGCCGCCGCCAGCGCGCTCTTGATGAAGCCGCCGCCGAGCACCCGCGCCTGCCCTTCGCCGGCGTCATAGAAGACGCAGGCCTGGCCCGGCGAAACGCCGTCCTCGCCGTCCACCAACTCGACTTCGTAGCCGCCGTTGGCGGCCGAGAGCCAGCCGGCTTGCGGCGGCCGGGTCGAGCGCACCTTGACGAACACCTCGCGGCGGTCATCGGCGAGCGCCTCTTCGAGGCTGCCGTCGCCGATCCAATTGACGTCGCGCAATACGATGCGGCTCATGCGCAGAGCCGCGCGCGGGCCGACGACGACCCGGCGGCGTTCAGCATCGAGCCGCACCACGTAAAGCGGCGCGCCGGTTGCAAGGCCCAAGCCGCGGCGCTGGCCGACGGTGAAATGGATGATGCCGGAATGCGTGCCCAGCACCTTGCCGTCGAGATCGACAATCTCGCCGGATTCGGCGGCGCCCGGCTTTAGCCGCTCGATCACCTCGGCATAGTGGCCAGTCGGCACGAAGCAGATGTCCTGGCTGTCGTGCTTGTCGGCGACGCCCAGGCCGAATTGGCGCGCCAGTTCGCGGGTTTCCGTCTTGCTGCGCTCGCCGAGCGGAAAGCGCAGAAGCTCGAGTTGCTCGCGCGTGGTGCCGAACAGGAAATAGCTCTGGTCGCGATCCTGCTCGCGCGCACGGTAAAGCGCGCGCCCGCCGCCGGCGAGCCGCCGCGAAGCGACATAATGGCCGGTGGCCAGCACCTCGGCGCCGAGTTCGCGCGCAGTGATCAGCAAGTCATGGAACTTGATCGCCATGTTGCAGTCGACGCAGGGCACCGGCGTCTGGCCCTGAATGTAGCTTTCGGCAAAGCGATCGATCACCGCCTGCTTGAACCGGCTCTCGTAGTCGAGGACGTAATGCGGAATGGCGATGCGTTCGGCGACGCTGCGGGCATCGTAGATGTCTTGCCCGGCGCAGCAGGCACCCTTGCGGTGGGTGGCGGCACCATGGTCGTAGAGCTGCAGCGTGACGCCGACCACATCATAGCCCTCGGCTTTGAGCAGCGCCGCGGTCACCGAGGAGTCGACCCCGCCGGACATGGCGACGACGACTCGGGTATCTTGCGGGCGGTGGTCGAGATCGAGGCTGTTTGGCATGGCTGGCTTCTTACTACAGGTGGCGATGCTTGGCGCGCAATTGAAGCGTGCCGGCCCGGCAAATATTGCCGGCGCGCCAGCAGGCACTGCCGGGCCGCCCGCCGGCGCCAGCTTTGGAACTCCAGGCAAGCATTTGATTATAATGATGTTTTATGGGCCAAGACGCTGGCCTGGCGATTGCAGACTGAACGGCGGATATCCGGAGACCTTGCCGTGCCGCCAGTTGCGTCCGAAGCGACCAGTCATGCCCCTAAACCGACCCTGCCGAATCCGGCACGGGCGGCGCAGACGTCCGATCGCGCGCAGGAGTCGCCGTTCGCAAGCCTGCTCGATACCGGCACGCCCGCCAGCGGCGACCAACCACCGCAGACCCCGGCGGCGCCCGGCGACCAGCCACCGCAATCGCCAACAGGTATCGTCAAGCAAATCGCGCCCAAGCCTTGGCCTCATTTGGCGCAGTTGCCGGTCGTCGCAAGCGACGCGGTGCAAATTAACAGCGACGCGGCACAGCCTGACGGCGACACCGATGCGGCCACGACCAGCATTGCGGCGGCCGTCGTTGCCGTAGTCGGCGCCGGCAAAACCATCGGCACGATCAAGTCCAAAACCGAGGTTAAGACGACCGCGTCAAGTGCCGCCGGCGATGACAACAAACCGGCTGGCGACGGAAAGCCGGCGCGCGACGGTAAGCCGGCAGGCGACAGCAAGTCGGTCGACGGTTTGACGCCGGTCGATCCGGCCGCGGTTGCCGCGAGTGACCCGATTCAAGCGATAATCCCCCTCGTCGCAGCCGTGCCCGCGCCCGCTCTTGGCACGCTTGCCCCGGCGGCGCCCGACGCAACGCCTCAGCCAACGCCGGACGGCCTCGCACAAGCCGTAGCCGCGGCGATTCCTCAAGCCGTAGCCGCGACGGTTCCTCAAGTTGTAGCCGCGACGGTTCCTCAAGCTGTAGTTGCCGCCAAAGGCGCCGCAACCGTCGCCATTGCAACGCCCAAAACAAAGTCGGCCAAGCTCGTCGCTGCGCAGACCGATAACAACGAACCAGCCGCCGCTTCGGATTCGTCTGTCAAAACCGCTTCGGCGCCAAAAGGCGACGGCAAACCGCAGCCTGCCGCCGACGCCGCCGACAAGCCCGGTATCGACCGCGCCCACACCGATA
>JBOHII010000151.1:0-2063 GCA_050725955.1 Pseudolabrys sp.
CCAATTGGCTGATGGAGACCGACGACAACCGTGCGATGTCGGTCTATTTGCACAATCTTGCCAACGGCGCGCCGATCGCGGTCGACACCACCAGCGCAGAAGCGAAGGCGGCGATCGAGCGTGGCAAGGCGCTCGCCGGCCGCAAGCTCGGCGAACTCAACTTTGCCTGCACCGACTGCCACGGCATATCGGCCAACCACTGGATCCGCGGGCAATGGCTGGGCGAGCCGAAGGGCCAGTACGATCACTTCCCAACCTGGCGCACCAGCTTGTTGGCGATCTGGGATATCCGCGAACGCTTCCAGTGGTGCCAGGTCAATATCCGCGCCGACGAACTGCCACCGGATGCCAAAGAATATGGCGACCTGGAACTGTATCTCGCTTCGATGAATGATGGATTGAAGCTAAGCGTGCCGGGGATCCGGCACTGATCTGACGCAATGATCACCCGCCGAGAAATACTCCAGGTCGGCGCCGCCACCGCGGCGCTGACCCTCGGTGGCGGATTCTCGCGCGCCAATTTTACCCGAGCTATGGCGCAGCAGCGGCTGACGGAGGCCGAACTGCTGAAGTTCGACGCGCTCGGCAATGTCACGCTATTGCATGTCGCCGACATCCACGCCCAGTTGATGCCGGTCTATTTTCGCGAGCCGTCGATCAATCTCGGCGTCGGCGAGGCGAGGGGAAAGCCGCCGCATCTCACGGGCAAGGATTTCCTCAGGCACTTCGGTATCGCCGAGAAATCGGCGGCGGCCTACGCGCTCACCTCGGAGGGTTTCTCAGCGCTGGCGAAAACCTATGGCCGCATCGGCGGGCTCGATCGACTGGCCGCAGTGGTCAAGCGCGTGCGCGCCGAGCGTGGGGACAAGGTGCTTCTCCTCGACGGCGGCGACACCTGGCAAGGCTCGATGGGCGCTAACGCCAGCAGAGGCCAGGACATGGTCGACTGCATGGCGCTGTTGAAGCCCGACGCCATGACCGGCCATTGGGAATTCACCTATGGCGAGGCGCGGGTGCTGGAGCTGATTAAGGGGCTCGGTTTTCCGTTCCTGGCGCTCAATGTGCGCGACACGGAATGGAACGAGCCGGTGTTCCCCGCCATGAAAATGTTCGAGAAAGGCGACGTGAAGATCGCCGTGCTCGGGCAGGCGTTTCCTTATACCCCTGTCGCCAATCCGCGCTGGCTGATGCCGAAGTGGTCGTTCGGCATCCGCGAGGAGGACGTGCGCGCCAATGTCGAAAAGGCGCGCAAGGGCGGCGCGCAATTGGTGGTGATGCTTTCGCATAACGGTTTCGATGTCGACCGCAAGCTCGCCGCGCGCGTGCCGGGCATCGACGTAATCCTCACAGGCCACACGCACGATGCGTTACCGGAGGCAGTCAAGGTCGGCGACACGCTGCTGATCGCCTCGGGCAGCCACGGCAAATTCGTATCCCGGCTCGATCTCGACGTGCGCAACGGCGCATTGAAGGGCTTCCGCTACAAGCTGATCCCGTTGTTCGCCGACGCGATAGCGCCCGACGCCGAGGTGACCGCGGCGATTGCCAAAGCGCGCGCGCCTTACGCCAAGGCGCTTTCGCGCGTGGTGGGCGAGGCCGAGTCGCTGCTCTACCGTCGCGGCAATTTCAACGGCACCTTCGACGACGTGATTTGCGCGGCGCTGCTCAAGGAGCGCGACGCCGAAATCGCGCTGTCGCCCGGTTTTCGTTGGGGTACCAGCGTGCTGCCGGGTCAGCCGATCACGGTGGAGGACATCCGCAACGCCACGGCCATCACCTATCCGCAGGTCTATCGCATAAGCATGACGGGGGCGCGGCTGAAGGACGTGCTCGAGGACGTGGCCGACAATCTGTTCAACCCTGACCCTTATTACCAGCAAGGCGGCGACATGGTGCGCTGCGGCGGGCTCGGCTACGCCATCGATGTGGGCAAGCCGATCGGCCAGCGCATTTCCGCCATGACGCATCTGAAATCCGGCGAGGCCATCCAGGCGGGCAAGGAATACACGGTGGCCGGCTGGGCCAGCGTGAATGAGGGCACCCAAGGCCCGCCGGTGTGGGAG
>JBOHII010000152.1:0-4719 GCA_050725955.1 Pseudolabrys sp.
CCCCCACGGTGTCACCGTTCTTGGCGGAAATGCCTGAAAGCACACCGGCCGCCGGCGCCGGTACTTCCAACGTGACCTTGTCGGTTTCGAGCTCTACCAGCGGCTCGTCGACCGCGACCGCCTCACCCGGCTGCTTGAACCATTTACCGACGGTCGCTTCCGTGACCGATTCACCGAGGGTGGGCACGCGAATATCGGCCATGGTTTCTCCCTTTAACCCAGCGCTTCTTCGAGGAACTGCTTGAGTTGCGCCAGATGCTTCGACATCTGCCCGACCGCGGTCGAGGCCGAGGCCGCCCGCCAGGCGTAGCGCATATTGCGGTGCTTGGCGCCGATCTGGTTGAGCACCCACTGCAGGAACACGTCAACGAAGAACCAGGCACCCATGTTGCGCGGCTCTTCCTGGCACCACACCATTTCCGCCTGCTTGAAGCGCGACAGCTCCGCCACCAGCGCCTTGGACGGGAACGGATAGAGCTGCTCGATGCGCAGCAGATAAATATCGTTGATGCCGCGTTTCTCACGCTCATCGTAGAGATCGTAATAGACCTTGCCCGTGCACATGATGACGCGGCGAATCTTGTTGTCCGCCACCAGCTTGATCTTTTCGTTTGGCAGCGATTGCGCGTCGTCCCACAGCAGCCGGTGGAACGAGGTGCCGACGGTCATTTCGTCGAGCCGTGAAACCGCACGCTTGTGGCGCAGCAGGCTCTTCGGCGTCATCAGGATCAGCGGTTTGCGGATTTCGCGCTTCAATTGCCGGCGCAGGGAGTGGAAGTAGTTGGCCGGCGTGGTGAGGTTCGCCACCTGCATGTTGTCTTCCGCGCACATCTGCAGGAAGCGCTCGAGCCGCGCCGAGGAATGCTCCGGCCCCTGCCCTTCGTAGCCATGCGGCAGCAGGCAGACGAGGCCCGACATGCGCAGCCATTTGCGCTCGCCGGAGGAGATGAACTGATCGAACACCACCTGCGCGCCATTGGCGAAATCGCCGAACTGCGCTTCCCACAGTGTCAGCGCGTTCGGCTCGGCGGTGGAATAGCCGTATTCGTAACCGAGCACGGCCTCTTCCGACAGCATCGAATTGAGCACTTCGTAGCGCGCCTGGCCCGCGCCCAGATGATTGAACGGGGTGTGGCGCTCCTCGGTCTGCTGATCGAACAGCACAGAATGGCGTTGCGAGAAGGTGCCGCGCTCGCTGTCCTGCCCTGAAAGGCGGACGGGATGGCCTTCCTTGAGCAGCGTACAGAAGGCGAGCGCCTCGGCGGTCGCCCAATCGATGCCCTCGCCGGTCTCGATCGCCTTGGCGCGATGATCGAGGAAACGCTGGATGGTCTTGTGGACGTGGAATTCCTGCGGGACCGCGGTGATCTTCCTGCCGATCTCACGCAACTCGGCGGCAGCGACGCCGGTATTGCCGCGACGCGGATCCTCGACTTCGCCGGCCGACTTCAGGCCGGACCAGCGGCCGTCGAGCCAGTCGGCCTTGTTCGGCTTGTAGCCCGACGCGATCTCGAATTCACCGTCGAGATGCGCGCGCCAGCCGGCCTTCATCTTCTCGATTTCGGCTTCGGTGATGACGCCTTCGGCAATCAGCCGCTCGCCGTAGATTTCAAGCGTCGTCGGATGTGCGCGGATCTTCTGGTACATCAGCGGCTGGGTGAAAGCCGGCTCGTCGCCTTCGTTGTGGCCGAAACGCCGGTAGCAAAACATGTCGATGACCACCGGCCGCTGGAATTTCATGCGGTATTCGGTCGCGATCTTCGCCGCGTACACCACCGCTTCCGGATCGTCGCCGTTGACGTGGAAAATCAGCGCCTCGATCATCTTGGCGACGTCGGAAGGGTAAGGCGAGGAGCGCGAGTAGCGCGGATAGGTGGTGAACCCGATCTGGTTGTTGACGATGAAATGCAGGCTGCCGCCGGTACGGTAGCCCTTCAGATCGGACAGCCCGAAACACTCCGCCACCACGCCCTGACCCGCAAAGGCGGCGTCGCCGTGCATGAGCAGCGGCAGCACCATGGTGCGGTCCTCGGGCGTCGCACCGTGCTGATCCTGCTTGGCGCGCGCCTTGCCGAGCGTTACCGGATCGACGATCTCAAGATGCGACGGGTTGGCGGTGAGCGACAAGTGCACCTTGTTGCCGTCGAACTCGCGGTCGGACGAAGCCCCGAGGTGATATTTTACGTCGCCGGAGCCTTCGGTCTCGTCCGGTGTCGAGGAACCTCCCTTGAATTCGTGAAACAGCGCGCGGTGCGGCTTGCCCATCACCTGGGTCAAGACATTGAGGCGGCCGCGATGCGGCATGCCGATGCAGATTTCCTGCACGCCGAGATTGCCGCCGCGCTTGATGATCTGCTCAAGCGCCGGGATCAGCGACTCGGCGCCGTCGAGGCCGAAGCGCTTTGTGCCGGTGTATTTGACGTCGAGGAATTTCTCGAAGCCCTCGGCTTCCACCAGTTTGTTGAGGATGGCGCGCTTGCCCTGGACGGTGAAGTTGATCTCCTTGTCGCGGCCCTCGATGCGCTCCTGAATCCAGCCCTTCTGCGCGGGGTTGGAGATGTGCATGAACTCCACACCCAACGTCTGGCAATAGGTGCGGCGCAGGATGTCGACGATCTCGCGCATGGACGCGAATTCGAGGCCAAGGACTTTGTCGAGGAAAATTTTGCGGTCGAGATCGGCCTCGGTGAAGCCGTAGGATTTTGGATCGAGCTCGGCTTCGTCCGGCTCGACCTGGATGCCGAGCGGGTCGAGCTTGGCGTGGAAATGGCCGCGTATGCGGTAGGCGCGGATCAACATCAGCGCGTGGATCGAATCGCGCGTGGCCTGTTGTACGCCGGGCGCAGAAATCTCGACGCCCTTGCCTTGCGCCAAATTTTGTAACTTGGCGGAGATTTTCTCGGCTAGGCGCTTTTCGGTTTCCGCCCATTGGCCGTCGAGCGCGGCAACCAGATCGCCATCCGGCCGCAGCGGCCAATTCGGC
Source organism: Pseudolabrys sp. (assembly GCA_050725955.1). Classification (GTDB taxonomy): domain Bacteria; phylum Pseudomonadota; class Alphaproteobacteria; order Rhizobiales; family Xanthobacteraceae; genus Pseudolabrys. Next base: position 2,984 of record JBOHII010000152.1, read on the forward strand.
TTTTTCCAAGACGCGCCCTGCGCGCTTTTGGCGACGTCGGCCGGAGCGTCCTTCAGCGCCTGGAAGAATTCGCGCCATTCGGTGTCGACCGCGGCCGGGTCGGCCTCGTATTTGGCGTAGAGGTCTTCGATGTAGGCGGCGTTGCCGCCGTAGAGGAAAGAGGTGCGGGCGAAGGCGGCATTGGCGTCCTGGCGGGACATGGCTGTTCGATCCTTACGCGGCTTGCGGGGCGCGTCGATAACGGCAACCGCCGAAGGGACCGGCATCCAACGGCTGATTGCTGTTTTAACTCTATTTATGACGTCTGTAAGTCTACAAAAGACCTAAGAACTGAATCAGGAATTTAGAACTTCAACCAGCGTCTTGCCGATTCGGGCTGGCGACGGTGATACCCGAATTCCGGCCGATTCCATTGCCGCAATTTTGGACTCGGCGTCGCCTTTGCCGCCGGAAATGATTGCCCCGGCATGGCCCATGCGGCGGCCCGGCGGCGCAGTGCGCCCGGCGATGAAGCCGACCATGGGTTTCTTGCGGCCGTGTTTGGCCTCGTCTTTCAGAAATTGCGCGGCGTCTTCCTCGGCCGAACCGCCGATTTCACCGATCATGACGATCGACTCGGTCTTGGGATCGCCGAGGAACATCTCCAGCACCGCGATGAATTCGGTGCCCTTGACCGGATCGCCGCCGATGCCGACCGCGGTGGTCTGGCCCAGATTCTCGCGGCTGGTCTGGAACACCGCCTCGTAAGTGAGCGTGCCCGAGCGCGAGACAATACCGACTTTGCCCGGCTTGAAAATATTGCCCGGCATGATGCCGATTTTGCATTCGCCCCCGGTCATCACGCCCTGGCAGTTCGGCCCGATCAGCCGCGACTTCGATCCCGACAGCGCACGCTTGACCTTGACCATGTCTATCACCGGAATGCCTTCGGTGATGCAGACGATCAGCGGGATATCGGCCTGGATCGCTTCGCAGATGGCGTCGGCCGCGCCCGCCGGCGGTACATAGATCACGCTGGCGTCGCAGCCGGTTTTTTCTTTGGCCTCGGCGACGGTGTCGAACACCGGCAGATTGAGATGGCTGGTGCCGCCTTTGCCGGGCGAGGTGCCGCCGACCATCTTGGTGCCGTAGTCGAGCGCGGCCTGCGAATGGAAGGTGCCGTTCTTGCCGGTGAAGCCCTGGCAAATGACCTTGGTGTTTTTGTCGATGAGGACCGACATTACGCGGCCCCCTTCACGGCTTTGACGATCTTCTGCGCGGCATCGTCGAGGTCGTCGCCCGAGGTCACGTTCAGACCGGACTCTTTGATGATCTTTTTGCCGAGATCAACATTGGTGCCTTCGAGGCGAACCACCAGCGGCACCTTCAGGCCGACTTCTTTCACCGCCGCGACCACGCCCTCGGCGATCACGTCGCATTTCATGATGCCGCCGAAGATGTTGACCAGAATGCCCTTCACGTTCGGATCGGAAGTGATGATCTTGAACGCGGCGCTAACCTTCTCTTTGGTAGCGCTGCCGCCGACGTCGAGGAAGTTCGCCGGCGCCATGCCGTAGAGCTTGATGATGTCCATGGTCGCCATCGCAAGGCCTGCGCCGTTGACCATGCAGCCGATCGTGCCGTCGAGCGCGACGTAGTTCAGGTCATAGCGCGAAGCCTCGATCTCTTTGGCGTCCTCCTCGTTCGGATCGCGCAGCGCCGCAATATCGGGATGGCGATACAGTGCACTGTCATCG
>JBOHII010000153.1:0-4729 GCA_050725955.1 Pseudolabrys sp.
ACCATATTGAAATTGTCGTAGGTGCCCAACATGACCAGCCGCACCACACCGCCCTTCGGCGGTTTCGCATTGACGTAGTCAAATTGCTTGAAGCCGGACGGATATTTCAGGTCGCCGAAATGCGATACGCCATGCCGCCAAACCGAGCCTACCGATTTTTCTTGTGCATCCGCGGGGCTCGTCCAGGCCGTGAGTGGCAGCGGTAGCGGCTGCGCGGCTACCGCTAGTACGGCGGTTTTGAGCAGGGACCGGCGATTCATCTAATGCTCCAATGAAGATCGCGACCCTGTCAGCGACGATCAATGCCGGAGATTATGTGCAGTTCAATTGCCGCACCCACGTCCCGGCCGCGCGCCGCGACGCCATGGGCTTTACCCTTGGTATCGGCAGCAGCCGGAAGGAGGAGAAACTGAATGCCCAAAGACATCGAGGCGCCGGGGTCTCCGGCGCCTCGTCAAAGCCCTAGCCGACCCGGCGACCAAAGACGAAACTAGGAAGCCAGGACCTGCCTAATGAAACTGGTCATTGAGCCGGGCAGGCCGACAAGCCTGTGCAGAATCCGAGCGTATAGTGACCGGCTTTTTCCTTCCCCGAGCCTGCCGCGGTCTCCAGCGCTTCATCGGAGACTTCGTAGGTGAGGATCTCTTTTTCAGTCAGCTCGAACCCGATAGTGGTATCACTCATGGCATTGATCCTTTCGTTCGCCAGCGGCGCCGGCAGTCAGCAGGCATGAGGAGACATTCGGTTAACCGTACCCCCCAACCATATTAAATCATCGGCTGGGCACAGTGTAAAGTCAACCATGATGCGGCTGCGTGCAACACGGTTAATGTCGCAAGTGACTGATTTATGAAGGCAAACCGAACCATCCCCGCGGTTGGATCGAACCATGATGCCGTTCCCGATGCAACGTGCCGTGCGGACCCAATTTGCCCTTGATAGCAACCATTCGAACGTCAAAAATGTACGTCGCATCCCCTCATGGCGGCCATGGCCATTGACCACCCCGACTCGGTCAGCGCACCAACTCTGGCTCTGGCCGACAGCGGTGGACGGGAGCTGTTATTAGCCTCCGGGGCGACAGGTAATAGAATGTCCGGGCCCGGGTCCCGATTGAGAAACCCGATCGGAGAGACAAAAGGAAATATGGAGGCTTTTTACGAGCGTTTGACCGTTCGCGCCGCGACCATCGACGAACTCCTATCCGACGATTTTGAACCGTTGCTTGGCCAAAAAGGCGATGCCGAATTGGCCGAACGGCGTCTCGCCGCCTGGTGCCGGTCGAGCGCCGGCGGCGACTGGGCACTGTTCGGACGTAGGCTGCAGCGGGACGGATTGACCACCGACCGGGTGCTTTCAAGATTATCCAGCGTTCGGCGCAAAGCGTCCGCCTCCCCGCCCGCCTGGATCGACGACGCCATCTGGATTGAGGCGGCGCTGCAAAGCCTTGTCAAAAACGCTACGTCGATTGCCGCGTCGAACCCAACCGAGCCATGCGCATTCGAGCACCTGTTCGCGCAGGTTGTCGAACAAGCTGAAGCGATGCTCTGGTCAAGCATTGGCACTTCTGCACGCGAGCACCTGGCCGAGTCCGCACGCGCATGTCTGCGTCATTCGTTGCTCAAGGAATTGACCGGCCTTTCCGCACCGGCAGTCTACGAGCGCTTTGCCAAGGTGCGGAAGGTTAGCGCAGCGTCGCCCGACGCCGCGAAGCCCCGGCATACCGCCGGTAAATTGCGCTACGACCAATTCATTGCCCAAATGAAAGCCGGCGGTTTCCGCGGTCTGTTCGAAGACAAGCCGATCATCTTGCGCTTGCTTGCGACCATCGTGCGGCAGTGGATCGACACGTCGCGCGAATTCATCCTGCGTCTCGACGCCGACTTGGCGACGATCCGGCGAGAACTGCTCCATGCCGCTGCCGCTAGCCGGGTTGCTAAGATCGCTGGCGATCTTTCCGACCCGCACAATTGCGGCCATTCGGTCCAAATCGTTAGCTTCGAAGATGGCTCGCGGGTCGTGTACAAGCCGAAGGATTTGCGGCTCGATGCCGCCTGGTATGACCTGGTCGGACGATTGAACCGCAGCGAACCGCCAGTCAACCTGCAGGCGGTGCGCGCACTTGCGCGAGACGGCTACGGTTGGACCGAGTTCGTCGATCATACAGGATGCGGCGATCGGGACGGCTACAAGCGATTTTTCCGGCGAGCGGGTGCTTGGCTTGCGCTGTTCCACTGTTTCGCGACCAATGACATGCATCAAGAGAACATGATTGCCGCCGGCGATCATCCGGTACCGATCGATCTTGAGACGATCCTTCAGGCAACTGCCGCGGAGCACACATCGCTAGCGCCGCAAGACCAGGCCTATGACGCCGCCATCGATATCATCGCCAACTCGGTCATGATGGTCGGCTTGCTTCCCGCCTACGCGCGCGGCGTCGACGACAACGTCTTCGCGGTCGGCGGCATGACCGCGGATTGGAATGCAAAAATAAAGCTCACCTGGAACAACATCAATTCCGACGACATGCGGCCTGCGAAATCAAAGGAAGTCGGCACGACCACTCCGAACCTGCCGCATGTCGAAGGCCGCTCTGCCAAATTTGCCGACCATGTCGACGATTTCACCACGGGCTTTGCCGACTATGCGAAGTTCCTGTTGCATCTGAGTAGAGGCGCAAACCAGGGCGGCCTGTTCGATGGATTTTCCGGCGTTCCGATACGCAAGGTTATTCGTCCCACCCGATTCTATTATATGCTGCTCCAGCGCCTCAAAAATCATCAACCCATGGACGACGGCGCGATTTGGTCCGCACAAGCCGACTTCATCGCCAGGCTGTCTGATTGGGAAAAAGATTCCGACCCCATTTGGCGATTGCAGCGAGCCGAACGGTCGGCACTTCTGGCGTTGAATGTGCCGCATTTCGTATCGTCCAGCGACGGAAACGAGATACGCGATGCGACCGGTATCTCGGTTTCCACCGAAGCCGCCTCGGGCGTGGAGCGCGCGCGGGCGCGCGTTCGGAACTTCGACGAGCAAGAAATTGCCTGGCAAATAACCGTCATCGGCCAGAACTTGAGCTCGGTATCTCGCGCTGCCGGACCGTCGCCGCGGGGCGTCGAGCTGAAAATTCCTGCGCACTCCGAAGCAGCCGGCGCGCCGATCCGCGATTTATTCGTCGCCGAAGCCGACAAGATCGCCGCGGAGCTGTCACGCCGTGCCATCCGCCGCGGGCCGAGCGCCGCTTGGATCGGTCTCGACTGGCTGGGCGACTCCGAAGTTTTCCAGCTCGTGTGCCTGGGCGCGGACCTCTACAACGGCGTTCCCGGTATCACGGTCTTCCTCGCGGCGCATGCAGCGGTGACGGGGCATAAGTCATCAAGCGATCTGGCGCTGGCTGGGCTGGCGCATCTTCGCAACGAGTTGAAAAGCCGCAACGCAGCGCGTATGGCCCGGTCTTTAGGCATCGGCGGGGCTACAGGTTTGGGCTCGATCGTTTATGCCCTCGCCGTGACGTCCAAATGCCTTCACAACGAGGATTTGCTCGCCGATGCCCACTTGGCGGCCGAACTGATGACTGACGCGCTTATTGCCGCAGACAAGCAATTGGACGTCATGGGTGGCGGTGCCGGTGCGATCCTCGGCCTGCTTCGCCTTTATCGCGATACCCAATCCGCCGATGTGCTCGAACGCGCAGTCAAGTGCGGCGAGCACCTGCTCCGCCAACCGCAAGTTGGATCGGAAGGCCGCCGCAGCTGGAGCGGACAAGGCTCCGGCCAAAAGGGCCTCAACGGCATGTCGCATGGCGCGGCGGGCTTTGCCTATGCGCTCGCATCGTTGGCGACCGCAAGCGGACGCGACGAGTTCGCGCAGGCCGCATCGGAGTGCGTTGCGTTTGAAGATGCCAGCTACGACGCTACCCGTAATAACTGGCCCGATCTGCGCCACGACGGTGAGCCGGCTCGGCCATGTCAGTGGTGTCATGGAGCTCCGGGCATCGGTCTTGCGCGCATAGCAAGCGTCAAACGAGGCGGATTGGAGTCCAAGCGCATGGCAACGGATATTCGCAACGCGCTCGGGGGCGTCGAGCGGAGCTCGCCTGTCCAGGTGGACACGCTGTGCTGCGGGACCTTGGGCAGCGTCGAATTCTTCTGCGAGGCCGCAACCGCCCTCGGACGGGGCGACCTTCGCGAGCTTGCGTCGCGGCGTCTAGTGACCGTTCTGCAAGCCGCGGCATCGACCGGCGACTACCGCTGGAACAGCGGGGATCGGAGATTCAATTTGGGCCTGTTTCGCGGTCTTTCCGGTGTGGGTTACACGTCGTTACGTCAGGTCGATAATTCTCTTCCCAACATCTTGATTTGGGAATAGTCGGCCTTTCGCGGACCGTGAATAATACGGCAGTCGCGCGGAGCCTATTAAGGTTTCGCCGCCGTGCACGTGGCGCTGACGAGCGCCTTGAACATGTCGAATGACAAGACTGCAACATGACAGGCGGTCGAGGCATCGAGCCCAATCTTAACGACGTCGCCGGTTGCCACCGTCTGCTGCTTGCCGTTGATATTGAGATTGACGCTGTCGTTGCTCGGGGGACCGACCAGTCCGATCGTCAAGCGACCGGCCGCAGCCATAATCGATTGGTTGGGACTTATGTTGTAGGTGTTTTCCGTCGGCATGATCGCCTTCAACGCGGCCTCGGCACTTGTCAACTTGGTCTGCAGCACGG
>JBOHII010000154.1:0-7200 GCA_050725955.1 Pseudolabrys sp.
TCGTCACCGGCGCCGGGCGCAATATCGGGCGCGCCATCGCGCTGGCCTTGGCGGATGCCGGGGCGTCGGTCGTCGTCAATGCGCGGTCCAACAAGGAAGAAGCCGACAAGGTCGTCGGCGAGATCAAGGCGGCCGGCGGCAAGGCCGTCAGCGTGATCGGCGATGTCGGTGACGCCAAGACTGCGGAGGCGCTCGCCGCCGCCGCAGAGAAGAATTTCGGCCGCATCGACATCCTCATCAACAACGCGGCGCTGCGCCGCGAAAAGTCGATTGTCGACATGTCCTATGACGAGTGGCGCGAAGTCATGGATACGACGCTCGATTCCGCGTTCCGTTGCGTCAAGGCCTGCCTGCCGGCCTTGCGCAAGCAGGGTGGCACGATCATCAATCTCGGCGGCATGAGCGCGCATATCGGCTCCAAGCACCGCGCCCATGTGATGACGGCAAAGGCCGCGCTGGTCGGATTTTCGCGTGCGCTGGCGCACGATCTCGCCGCCGACAAGATCACCGCCAATTGCGTGGTGCCAGGCGCAATCGATACCGCGCGGCCGTCGACCTCGCTCAAGCCCGCGCATCACCTCACCCACGGCACCATCACCGGCGAGCGCGGCAAGCCCGACGACGTCGCCGCTATGGTGCGCTTTCTCTGCGGCCCGGGCGGGCGCAATGTCACCGGGCAGACCATCCATATCAACGGCGGGGCGTTTCTCGGATAGCGCGTCGGAATGACAAAGGGTGGTTGAAAGTGCTAATCCACGCCCGAGAATTTTACCGCGTCACAGTGAGGTCCCCATGTATTCCGAACTCGCGCTTTATATCGACGGCAAATGGCTCAACGGCGAAGGTCGCAAGGGCGAGGACGTGATCAACCCGGCGACCGGCAAGATGCTCGCCCACCTGCCGCATGCCAGCAAGGCGGATCTCGATGCCGCGCTTGCGGCCGCCGAAAAGGGCTTCAAGGTCTGGAAGGAGACGTCCGCCTACGACCGCTCCAAGATGCTGCGCAAGGCGGCCGACCTTTTGCGCGAGCGCTTCGACCACGTCTCCAAAGTGATGACGCAGGAGCAGGGCAAGGTCTATGTCGAGTCGCGCGCCGAGGTCCTGACCAGCGCCGATATCATCGACTGGTACGCCGAGGAAGGCCGCCGCACTTATGGCCGCGTCGTCCCGGGCCGCCAGAAGGGCGTGCGCCAGATGGTGCTGCAGGAGCCGGTGGGCGTGGTCGCTGCCTTCACGCCGTGGAATTTCCCGACGCTGACCCCGGTGCGCAAAATCGCCGGCGCGCTGGCGGCGGGATGCTCGATCATCATCAAGGCATCGGAAGAGACGCCGGGCGGCTGCGTCGAACTGGTCAAATGTTTCGTGGATGCCGGCGTGCCCGCGGGCGTGATCAATCTTGTCTTCGGCGTTCCATCCGAAGTGTCCGAGCACCTGATTCCGAAAAAGGCCGTGAAGAAAGTGTCCTTCACCGGCTCGGTGCCCGTCGGCAAGCATCTGGCCGCGCTCGCGGCGAAAGGCATGAAGCGCACGACGATGGAGCTCGGCGGTCACTCGCCGGTCGTCGTCTTCGAAGATGCCGATCCGGAAAAGGCGGCCGACACGATCGCGGCGTTCAAATTCCGCAACGCCGGCCAAGTCTGCATTTCGCCGACGCGCTTCTACGTGCAGGAGAAGAATTACGGCAAGTTTCTCGCCCGCTTCACCGAATACGCCAAGGGTCTCAAGATGGGCGACGGGATGGAGAAGGGCATCACGCTCGGGCCGCTCGCCAATCCGCGCCGGCTCGACGCCATGGAGAGCTTCGTCAACGATGCCAAGTCGCGCGGCGGCAAAATCCAAACCGGCGGCTCGCGCCAGGGCAACCAGGGATTCTTTTTCCAGCCGACCGTGATTACCGACGTGCCGGACGACAGCAAGATCATGACCGAGGAGCCTTTCGGCCCGCTTGCGCCGATCGTGCCGTTCAAGACCTTCGACGAAGTGGTCGAGCGCGCCAATTCGCTTGAGTTTGGGCTGGCGGCCTATGCCTTCACCTCATCGGAAAAGACGGCCGCCGCGATCGGTGACGCCATCCAGTCGGGCATGGTCGGCGTCAACAGCATTGCGGTTTCGACGCCGGAGACGCCGTTCGGCGGAATCAAGGATAGCGGCCACGGCTCGGAAGGCGGCATCGAAGGCCTGCAGGCCTACATGAACACCAAGTTCATATCGCAAGGGTGAGACCGCGGCCGTTTCCGCCGCGGCCGCATCTTCGACACAGTTCCCTCGCGCTAAATTATTCGTGAGCGCGCGAAACGGTCGCCAACAGGCAGGCGTTGATTCGGCATGGTCAGCAAAAGGAGGCCATGCATGAAAAAACTCTTGTTTGGAACCGTGGCGGCGGCGGCGCTGTTTGCGTTCACCCCCGCGAACGCTCAGGTCTTTATCGGCGCCGATCCCGGCGGCGTGGGCGTGCAGGTAGGCCCCGTTGGCGTGGGCGTGGGTCCCGACTATTGGGGCGACTACCGCTGGCATCACCCGCGTGATTGGAACGACTACGCCTATGCGACGCCGTATTGCCACTTCGTGCGTCAGCGCATTGAGACGCGGCACGGCGATTACTGGCGTACGCGCCGCATCTGCGACTGATCGGGTGTCGGCGGGAAGCTTCGCGGGGCGGCCGTTCCCGGCCGCCCCGTTCGTTTTCTGAAAATGCCGCATCCGACTTCCTCGCGCGGCCGCGCGCTTATGCGCTGTGGTCGTTGGCGTTGGGATAGAACAGCTGCTCGCCATTGATTTTGTAGTGGGCGATAGCCTTCTGGCCTTGCGGCGAGATCAGGTAGTCGATGAACTCCTGCCCGAGCTCCTTCTTCACACTCGGGTGCTTGGCCGGGTTCACCAGCATCACGCCGTACTGGTTGAACATGCGCTTGTCGCCCTCGACCAGGATCTGCATGTCGCCTTTGTTCTTGAAATGGATCCAGGTACCGCGGTCGGACAAGACGTATGCGTTGTCGGCGCCGGCGGTGTTGAGCGCCGCGCCCATGCCCTGGCCGATCGCCTTGTACCAGGGGCCCTTGTCCTTGGCGATGTCGATGCCGGCGTCCTTCCAGAGTTTGAGCTCGGCGATATTTGTGCCGGAACGGTCGCCGCGCGAAATGAACGAAGCCTGCTTGGCCTTGATGGCTTGGAACGCCTTGGCCACGTCCCGCATGCCCTTGATGCCGGCGGGATCGCTCTTTGGACCGATCAGCACGAAGTCGTTGTACATGACGGGATAGCGATGCACGCCCTGGCCTTCGGCGAGGAATTTTTCTTCCGCCGATTTGGCGTGCACGAACACCACATCGGCGTCGCCGCGGCGGCCGGTGTCGAGCGCTTGCCCGGTGCCCTGCGCCACCACTTTGACGGTAATTCCGGTCTTGGCCGTGAACAGCGGCAGCAGATAGTCGAACAGGCCGGAATCCCGGGTCGACGTGGTCGAGGCGACCACGATCGATTTGTCCTGCGCGTAGGCGGGCGCTGCGGCGACCATGGCGGCGAACGCGGCGACGACGATGAGAGTGCGGCGGTGAAGCATGTGAATCCTCCTTCTGTTTTATTTAGTTTACTCACGATGAACTCTCGGCTGTCATCCCCGCGAACCCATACGCCGTGACCATCGACGGACTGCGGAGTATGGGTCCCGGGCCTCGCTTGCGCTCGCCCGGGACGACAGCAAATTGATGTTCACACCAACAACTCCCCGGCAATGAACGTCCGCGCTTCCAGGGTGCGCGGGTTGGCAAAAAATTCGGACGCGGGTCCGCTCTCGATGAGGCGGCCGCGATGCAGCAGCAGCACGTCGCCGGCGAGCCGTTTGGCCTGGCCGAGATCGTGCGTCGACATCACCACCTTGACGCCGCGCGCGGTGACCGCACGCACGATGTCCTCGATCGCCTTGGTGGCGGCCGGGTCGAGGCTCGCCGTCGGCTCGTCGAGCAGCAGCAGCGCCGGATCGCGCGCCAGCGCGCGCGCCAGCGCCAGCCTCTGCTGCTCGCCGCCCGACAGCCGCCGCGCCGGGCGGCGTTCGAGGCCGCTGAGGCCGACCAGCGCAAGCAGTTCGGCGCTGCGCGCTGCGCGTTGATCGCGCGGCACCCCGGCCGCAGCCAGGGCATAGCGGACGTTGCCGCCCGTGTTTCGGCGGAGCATGACCGGGCGCTGGAACAAAATGGCGCGGCGGTCGGGCGGGGCGGTGTCGCGGCTGCCCCAGGTGATGCGGCCGCGCGTTGGCGGGATCAGCCCCATGGCGGCGCGCAGCAAGGTCGTCTTGCCGGCCCCATTCGGGCCGATGAGAACAGTGGGCGCAGAACCTGACAGAAGAACAAGCGAGATGCGGTCGAGGATTGTCACCTCTGCCGCGACGATCGTCGCGTCTAAGAATATTACCGGCAGTTCTGAGGCGGGTGCGCGCATGGTCATCCCGCGTAGTGTTCGCCGGCCCGGCGTGCGCCCCAGGCCAGCGCGTTGATCAAAATTACGATTGATATCAGCACCATGCCGAGACCGACCGCGAGCGGCAGGTTGCCCTTGCTGGTTTCCAGCGCGATCGCCGTGGTCATGGTGCGGGTGAAGCCGTCGATATTGCCGCCAACGATGATAATGGCGCCGACCTCCGCGGCGGCCCGGCCGAATCCCGCAAGTAGCGCCGTGACAAGGGAAAATCGCGCGTCCCAGGCGAGCGTCACGATGCGGGCGCGGGGCCCGACATTCATGGCGGCGAATTCATCGCGATATTCGGTCCAAAGATCCTCGATGGTCTGTCGTGCGAGCGCGGCGATTATTGGCGCCACCAGAATGGTTTGCGCGATCACCATGGCCTGCGGCGTGAACAAAAGACCCCAGGCGCCCAGCGGCCCCGACCGCGACAGCGTCAGAAATATAGCAAGTCCAACGACGACGGGCGGTAACCCCATCATTGCGTTGAGCGTGACGATGGCGGCCTCGCGGCCGCGAAAGCGCGTCAGCGCGAGGAACGCGCCGACCGGTACGCCGATCAGCGCCGCCAACAACACCGCGGAAAGGCTGACGATGAGCGACAGCCGCACGATGGCGAACAGCCCCGGATCGCCGGTAAGCACCATGTGAAGCGCAGAAGCATCGCCCGTCATGTCGATTTCCCAGGGATTCCGCGCCCGCCCCAAGCGAGAAAATCGCGGCGTCACGCCCGCTCCATATCTTGCGCATTTGTTCGCAAGATGGTAAATCTACGGAAATAAAACATAAATACGCAGGAAAATGGCGGGACTAATCCCGACTTGAAAAAGACCGCCAGCGTCGGCATGACGTATCGATCAACCGGCAATAAGGAGGGATGGCCGAAGCACTGACGGCGCAACATCGCGCCATGCGCGCGTCTTCAGGGAGCGAAAGCGCGCCGTGTGCGCGTCTTTATGGAAGAAAGCGCGCCACGTGACGCGTCTTGATGTAAAAGCGCGCACCTTTTGCGAACGCTGGTGAGGAGGGGTGGCCGAGTGGCTGAAGGCGCACGCTTGGAAAGCGTGTTTACGGGAAACCGTAACGTGGGTTCGAATCCCACTCCCTCCGCCACGCCTTAGGATATTGGCCCAGCTCCGATTTCGCTCTTGGCGGAAGCGCGGGTTGGTCCGGTATTCACGGGCCTTTTCGTTACCAAGCTGATGCCGTGCGTAGAGCAGAGACGATTTGGTCCGAGTTTGCGCGCAGCACGTACGCCGCTGTCTCGGTACGGGAATTTGGTGGTACGGGGGTCTCCGGCGTCGTCGCCGAATTCCTGGCGAGAGAGATGGACGCAAAAAAAGAGAACATGCCGGTTCGGAACTGAATTTGTGGCACAAATTTCGAATTTCGCCGTATTCACGCGAACCCGAGAGTTCGCCGCTGCTCGTTCCATTCTAGCGGCAATCGCGTGTCATCGAGGAGTTTGCGTGCCGTCAGTTCGGGCGGATGCTTTCCGCTAAGGATTGCGCTGACAATGTCGGGCGCCATCAGCGTGAGACGGAATAGCCGCGTCGCATAGGACGGGACTATATCCTCCGACTTGGCGATTTCTTCGAGCGTGAGGCTCTTGTCCGCAAGAATTCGATCCCGGATCATATGGGCGCGAACGAGAACGCGCACTAGGCTGGCATCAGGAGTTGCGGGATCAGATCCATCCTCGACGATCATCTTCATCTCATTGCCAACTCGCTTGAGACGAACAGGAATCGTTAGTGTCACGAAGTGATCGTCGGTATTGGGCTGTGTTGTTGCGGGCAGCTCAGCGTGACCATCTGTTCGACCAAGCCATTGAGCGAGGTTGATCGGGTTTAGGGAAATATCGATTCTGTCCACGTGGACCTGAACGCGTGCCACGATTGAGAGCATAAATTTGCGAACATCATCGGCCTTAAGCTCCGACCATGCCGCCATGCATTGCTCGAGGCCCTTCATCGACCGTTTCTGTGTGGCGGCATCGGGAGTGTGGCTCTGGATGATATCGAGCATCGCTGCTCGATCGCCCAGCCAGTTATGGATACGGCCCATGACAAGAGCTTCAAGGCGGGCGGCGGGGATACGTTGGCCCGAGTGCGTCGTAGTCCCGCCGATTAGCGACCGTGAAATATAATAGCGATAACGCGTGTTATTCTTGGTCGCATGGGTCGGGGTCATCCGCTCGCCACGGGCATCGAAAAGGATGCCAGACAATAGGCTAACTTGCTTTTCGGCCGTCCCAAGCATGCGATCGGTCCGGTTTTCTGCGAGGATCGCCTGGACCTCGTTCCAGAGCGCTTCATCGGCGATTGCCTCATGCTCGCCGGGATAGCTCTTGTCTTTATGAACAATCTCGCCGCGATAGATGCGATTCTGCAGCATGAAGTAAAGCGCGCCGCGGGCAAATGGCTTCTCGCCATAGCGAGTACCGTCGGATGCAATCCGAGGCTTGCTGACGACACCCATCGCGTCGAGGTCGGCCTTGAGCAATCGGACGGATTTTAGTTCCGTATAGCGCTGGAAGATGTGCCGGACGGTTTTGGCTTCCGCCTCGTTGATGATGAGCCTGCGGTCCTTGATGTCGTAACCGAGTGACGGCAGGCCGCCCATCCACATGCCCTTCTTCTTCGAGGCAGCAATCTTGTCGCGGATCCGCTCACCGGTGACTTCCCGCTCGAACTGGGCAAAGGACAGAAGAATATTAAGCGTAAGACGCCCCATGGACGTCGT
>JBOHII010000155.1:0-10308 GCA_050725955.1 Pseudolabrys sp.
GGGTGGGGGTGAGGGGGTTCCTGAATCTCGTAGGCCATAACCCCTCACCCGGATTGCTTCGCAATCCGACCTCTCCCGATGGGAGAGGTGAAGCGTGCTCGCTGCGATTCAATCTGAAACAAAAACGCTCTAGCTGTCGATCCCGCCACTCTCGGATTGTCATCGCCGGGCTTGCCCCGGCGATCTCGACATTTGAGTACCGCGCCTGCCTAAACGAAATGGCCGGCGCAAGGCCGGCCATGGCAATCGAAAAACTAGCGCGTAGTGCGGTTCGCCTCACTGCCAGGCGTAGGCGACCTTGTCGAGCGTCTTCGACCCGAATCGCTCCGAGGAACGGGCGACCGCGCGGCCGCCGAGTGCGCGATAGAATTCCACTGCCGGCTCGTTGTCGGACAAAGCCCACACCACCAGACTCTTCAAGCCGCTCTGCGTGAGGTCCTTGCGCGCGGCGGAGAACAGCCGGCGGCCGAAACCGAGGCCCTGGAACTCAGGCCGCAGATAAAGTTCGTAAACTTCGCCGTCATAGAACAGGCTGCGCGCCCGGTTGCGGCCGTAATTGGCGTAGCCGGCGACCTGTTCGCCGAATTGCAAGATGGTGATGCGGCTGCCTTTGCGGATCGCCGAATCCCACCAGTCCGGGCCGCGCCGGTTGATCAGCTTGTCGAGTTCATTGCCGGGAATGATGCCCTGATAGGCGGTACGCCAAGCCTCATCATGGGTCGCGGCCACGTCGGTCGCGTCGGCAGCCTTGGCCCGGCGAATCTCTATGAGGGTTGTACTCATTTCGGAATTGAAGCAACGAACCCCGCGCGCTTCAAGCCCTATGATTAATGATCGGTTACCGGTGTGGATTACTGGCCACAGCACGGTGGGAAACACGCTGTGGCTGCTGAATAATCGCGCTGACAACGACCGGTAATGCAAGATCCGTGGTCACGCGCGTCGTTCGCGGCGTGGCGCCGGCACTGCCGCCGCGGCAAGTGATTCGATTTTTCGATTCGTCCCAATTTAGGACACCGCAGCCCGTTACCGGGCCGGGTCGGCGGCTTTCACACCGCCTCGGCGGCGGCCGCGCGAGCGCGATCTTCCCGTTTGCGCTCGGTCTCGTCGAGCAGCTTTTTGCGCAGGCGGATCGACTTCGGCGTCACCTCGACCAGTTCGTCGTCCTCGATATAAGCCAGCGCCTTTTCCAGCGTCATGCGGATTGGCGGGGTTAGGCGGACGGCCTCGTCCTTCGACGTGGTACGGATATTGGTGAGTTGCTTGCCCTTGAGTACGTTGATGACGAGATCGTTGCCGCGGGTGTGTTCGCCGACGATCATGCCGCGATAAACTTTCCAGCCCGGCTCGATCATCATCGGGCCGCGCGCTTCCAGGTTCCACAGCGCATAGGCGACGGCCTCGCCCTGATCGTTGGAGATGAGCACGCCGTTGCGGCGGCCCTGGATCGGACCCCGGTGCGGCGCATAAGAATGGAACAGCCGGTTCATGATGGCAGTACCGCGGGTGTCGGTGAGCAACTCGCCTTGATATCCGATCAGCCCGCGTGTCGGCGCATGAAACACAATCCGCAGGCGGTGGCCGCCGGACGGCTTCATTTCCAGCATTTCGGCTTTTCGCTCGGCCATTTTCTGCACGACGATGCCGGAATGAACCTCGTCGACGTCGATAACCACTTCCTCGATCGGCTCCAGCGTTTCGCCGGTCTTCGGGTCGTCGCGCAACAGCACTTTCGGCCGCGACACTGAGAGTTCGAAGCCCTCCCGCCGCATGGTCTCGATGAGAATGCCGAGTTGCAATTCGCCGCGCCCGGCGACTTCCATGGAATCCTTCTCGTCGCTCTCACGCACGCGCAGCGCCACATTGCCTTCCGCCTCGCGCAAGAGCCGGTCGCGGATCATGCGGCCCGTAACCTTGCTGCCCTCGGTGCCCGCGAGCGGTGAGTCGTTGACGCGGAAGATCATGGCCAGCGTCGGCGGGTCGATCGGCTGCGCCGGAATCGGCGTTTCAACCTCCGGATCGCAAATCGTCATCGCCACAGTCGCGTTCGGCAGTCCGGCGACGGCGACGATATCGCCGGCTTCCGCCTCGTCCACGCCCACGCGTTCGATGCCGCGGAAGGCCAGCAACTTGGTGATGCGGCCGCTTTCGATCAGTTTGCCGTCGTGGTCGAGCACCTTCACCGGCTGGTTCGGTTTCACCGATCCCGACGTGATGCGACCGGTGACAAGGCGGCCGAGATAGGGGTTGGCTTCGAGGATGGTGCCGAGCAGGCGGAAAGGCCCTTGTTCCACCACCGGCGGCTTGACGTGGGCGAGGATGAGATCGAACAGCGGCTTCATGCCGTCATCATGCGAGCCGTCAAGCTTGGTCGCCATCCAACCCTGTTTGGCGGAGCCGTAAAGGATCGGGAAGTCGAGCTGCTCGTCGGTCGCGTCGAGCGCGGCAAACAGGTCGAACACTTCGTTGATCACTTCGACCGGTCTGGCGTCGGAGCGGTCCACTTTGTTGATGATCACGATGGGCTTTAATCCCATCTTCAGCGCCTTGGAAACGACGAACTTGGTCTGTGGCAGCGGACCTTCGGCTGCGTCCACCAGCACCAGCGCACCATCCACCATGTTGAGGATGCGCTCGACTTCGCCGCCGAAATCGGCGTGACCCGGGGTGTCGACGATATTGATGCGCGAATCCTTCCAGACCACCGAAGCGGCTTTGGCCAGAATGGTGATGCCGCGCTCGCGCTCAAGGTCGTTGGAATCCATGGCGCGCTCGACCACGCGCTGGTTCTCGCGGTAGGCACCGGATTGCTGCAACAGCCGGTCGACCAGCGTGGTCTTGCCGTGGTCGACGTGGGCGATGATGGCGACGTTTCGCAGATTCATAAGGGGTCCAGAAACCAAAGCGCGGGCCGCGAAAGGATTTCCGAAGGAAATCCGTCTTCAAACAACAACAGGATTGCCGTTTGGCAATCCTGGGGACAGCGTCACGCGATTGCGGCGCAATATAGTCAGGCGCGGTGCATAAGCAACCGCCGTTTATGCAGGGTTAAGTCCCCGCCGCGCGGCTCCAGGGCCCGATTTTCACACCTTTGGGCATGGCTTCCTGCAGCATCATCATTTCGGCGATGGTTTCGCCAGTCACCAGCCCGATCAGCTTTCCGCCGGCATCGGTGACGCCGACCGCCGGCGCCTGTTTCTGCTGCAGCAACTTGAACGCCTGTTCCAGGGTGGTGCGGTAGCCGATGGTCGGCATGGTCGCAATCATGGCGTCGACGACGCGGGCGTCGGGACCGCGCTGCTTGATGGCGCGGATCAAGTCGGCGCGGCCGAGCACGCCGACCGGCTTGCCGGCGTCATCCACCACCGGAAATTCGCCCTGTCCGGTCTGCAGCAGCGTCTGCACCGCCGCGTCGAGATGCTCCTGCGGCGTCAGCGTCTCGAAATGCGTCATCATGGCGTGGCTTACCGGCACGCCGCGCGAGGCAGCGCGCAACGCCACCATATGCGCTTCCGAACTGGCGGCGAGATAAACGAAGATGGCGATGAAGATCAGCAGCGGATTGTACAGCAGCCCGATGAAGCCGAGCGCGAAGGCGACGAACTGACCGATGGCCGCCGCGATCTCGGTGGCGCGCACATAGCCGAAGCGGGTGGCGAGCAGCGCACGCAGCACGCGGCCGCCGTCCATGGGAAAGGCCGGGATCATGTTGAACACGGCGAGAAACAGGTTCACCGCCGCCAGCCGGTCGATCGTCGAAATCTGCGTATTGTCGAGCGCGGTCGCGGCATAGCCATGCAAGGTCGCTCCGCCGACGACCACCAGCAGGACCGTGATGGCGACATTGACCAGCGGTCCGGCGATGGCGATGAGGAATTCCTGCCCCGGTTCCTCCGGGATGCGTTCGAGCTGCGCCACGCCGCCGATCGGCAGCAGTGTCACATAAGGTGTCGGCACACCGAAATAGCGCGCGGTGAAGATGTGGCCGAACTCGTGCAGCAACACGCACAGGAACAGCAACACCATGAAGACGAGGCTGCTCCAGGCGGTCGCCGCGCCGCCGGAGGAATAGCTGGCGGCAAAAATCCAGGCAAGAAACAGCAGGAACGTCAAGTGGATGCGCACCACCGTGCCCGCCACCTTGCCGATATTCAATGACCAGGACATGCCAAGCCTCGTATGGTCGGGATGATCTTTTAAGAGGTAATATCTCGGCGGACCCTTTGCGAGGGTCGCGGCATTGGTTGTACGAGGCATGTCATGACGCAGAAATTGACCGCGGAGGCCCGACAAGCGGCCTTGAGCAAACTCTCCGGCTGGTCCGAGGTGTCCGGCCGCGACGCCATCAGCAAAAAATTCGTGTTCAAGGACTTCAACCAGGCCTTCGGCTTCATGACGCGGGCGGCGCTGGTGGCGGAAAAAATGGATCACCATCCTGAATGGTACAATGTCTACAAGACCGTCGAGGTGACGCTCGCAACGCACGACGCCGGCGGAGTGACCGAGCTCGACATCAAGCTCGCCGCGGCTATGGATAGACTGGCAGGCTGATGGCGCCCTTGCGCCGGCGCAAATCGGCAACCAAATAAGCCGCATGCCATTTGCAGGTGCAGCATCCTGGAATAGCGACGGCGGCGACGACAGCGCGCTGCAGCGCAGCTTTTGGCGCAAAATCCGGCGTGTGGTCGCGCAGATTCCCTTCGCCGAAGACCTGCTCGCCGCCTATTACTGCGCCTTCGATCACAACACGCCGCTGCAGGTGAAAGCGACCCTGGTCGGGGCCATCGCCTATTTCGTACTGCCGCTCGATGCCATCCCCGACGTGCTGCCGGTGCTCGGCTTCACCGACGATGCCGCCGTGCTGGCGACCGCGATCAAGCTGGTCGCCAACCACATCAGCCCGCTGCATCGTGAGGCCGCGCGCAACATGCTGGCGCGGCTCTAAGGCTGCCGCCGTCAACGGCCGAGCAAATCGCGGCAGCCGAGGTCATCTACCGCCAGAAAGACGCGCTCGAGGTTGTTCCACCAGATCACCGGCGGAATCTTTATCGCAAACTGATTGACCGGCGTCATGATCTGCCACAGCACCGACAGCCGGTAGTCGTCGTCCAGATCGCGTCGCTCGTAGCCGCGCACGCCGTGCGCGACGAGTTCGGCATGATAGTGGTCGAGCAGACGCCGCTCGAAACGGCGGCGGCGGTCGGGATACCAGTGCATGGCGATCATGTAGGCGAGATCGTCCGAGCCGGTGTCGACGCGCCAGCAGTCCCAATCGAAAAAGCGTACATCGGCGCCGCCGTCTTTGGGGCACAAGCAGTTCCAGAAATGCGCGTCGCCGTGCATGATCGTCATATTACGATGAGTGTTATAGCGTTCCGACAAGCGCGGCGCGGAATCGAACAACCGCCGGTAAATGTCGCGCCGTTCTTCCGGCAGGCGGTCGCCGAATTCCTCGACAAAGCGCGCGAACCGCTCGCCGAAAGTTTTCAAATACCGCTCCATGCCGGCGGCGTCGGTCCAGGCCCCGACCGACGTGCCGAGACGGGGGTCGTCCCACCAGGCGGCGTGAATGCGCGCCAGCGCGCCGACGACCTGCTCGCATTGCTCGAATGTCGGCGGTAGCGGCCACCTTGTCGCGCTGGTGTGTGTATCGGTAAGATCTTCCAGCAGCAGATGCCATGCCTTGCTTTCGGCGTTCCAGTCGGCGTCGAAGCAACGCGGAACATAGCCCGCCGGCATGAGTGGAGCGAGCTGCGAATAGAACGTCACCTCCTGGTTCATTTGCGTCCACAGACCCGCGCGGTCGGCGCGGTTGGTCTTAAGAAAGATCGATGGCGGCGCGCCGCCGTGCGCGCCGTCGTAGGTCAACCGCAGACGGATGATGCGCGAGAGTATTGTGTCGTTCTGCGATTCAATCGCGACCTCGCGAACGCTGCCATCGGTCAGCGCGCCGCATCGGCGCAGCGCCGCGGTGAGATAGGCGGCTTCCGCCGCCGCCGGCAATGCTTCGGCTGTCATGGCAACCCGCGTTTATGGCCTCAGAATCACCTTGCCCATGACCTGGCGCGCGGCGATCGCCTTGAGCGCGGCCGGCGCGTCGCTCAGCGGATAGACCGCGTGCACATGCATGGATAATTTTCCGTCCGCGCTCCATGCCAGCAATTGCTCGGTGCTGGCGCGATATCCGGGGATGTCGTTTTCGGTCCATGCGCCCCACAATACGCCGCGCACGTCACAGCTTTTCAGCAACACAAGATTAAGCGGCAGTTTCGGAATGTCGCCCGCGGCAAAGCCGATCACCAGATAGCGGCCGAGCCAGGCCATCGCGCGCAGCGCCGGCTCCGTGTATCGACCCCCGACCGGATCGTAGACCACGTCGACGCCGCGGCCGCCGGTAAGACGGCGCAGCGCCTCCTTCAGATCGTCCTTGGCGTAATCGATGCCGTCGTCGGCACCGTGTTGGCGCGCGAACGCGAGCTTTTCCGGCGCGGAAGCGCAGGCGATGACGCGTGCGCCCATCAGCTTGCCGATCTCGATGGCCGCGAGCCCGACGCCGCCCGACGCGCCCAGCACCGCGAGCGTTTCGCCGGGCTTGAGATTGCCGCGATCCTTGAGGGCGTAGAGCGAGGTGCCGTAGGTCACGCACAGCCCGGCGGCGTGGTCGAAGTCGAGGCGGTCGGGAATCTTCACCAGCCTGTCGGCGGCAAGCGCAACGCGTTCGCGCGCCGCGCCATAGCGGGTATAGGCCATGACGCGATCGCCGGGCTTGAGCGACGTCACCCCGCTGCCGATGCTCTCGACCTCGCCGGCGAACTCGGCGGAGGGCGAAAACGGCATGGGGGGTTTGATCTGGTATTTTCCGGCAATGATCAGGGTATCGAAGAAATTCAGCGCCGCCGCCCTAACGCGCACCACGGCTTCGCCCGGCCCCGGCGTGGGGTCGGCAAGCTCGGCAAGTTCGAGGTCGTCGGGGGTGCCGTAGCGGCTACAGAGAAGGGCTTTCATGCTGGCTCGACCGAATGCGTTGCGGCAGCCTGTCTAGCACGCGGCCGGGCCGGTTTGGCGGCGTTAACTTTCGGCCTATAGTTTGCCGGGGGGCGACGGATTGCCACCTTCACCTTGGCGATATCCGGCCCTAATGGGCTAGTATCGCGCCGCTCTTAGTGAGTGGCTTGAATGCCGTCATTCACTTCAACCGGAAGGGCCCGATGACGAAGACAATTTGGCAAAGCCCCGCGTTTGTCCTGCTGACCGCCGCGGCCGTCGCCTGCAGCACCGCCGCCTTTGCGCAGGCGCAGAAGAAATCGGCCAAGCCCGAGCCCACCGAAGGGGCGGCACTGCTCGGCCAGTACGACGCCTGGGGCGCCTACAAGGCGACGCCCGGCGGCAAGAAGATCTGTTTCGCGCTGTCGAAACCAACTTCGGCGGTGACCGAGCCGGTTGGGCGCAACCGCGATCCGTCCTACGCGTTCGTCTCGACGCGGCCGTCGGAGAAAGTGAAGAACGAAGTTTCGATGATCGTCGGCTATCCGCAGAAGCCCGGCGTCGACGCCACAGCCACCATCGGCTCGGCCAGCTACGTGATGTACACCCAGAACGACGGTGCTTGGGTGAAGAACGCCGCCGAGGAAGCGCAAATGGTCGAGACCATGCGCAAAGGCGCCGAACTCGTGGTCAAAAGCGTGTCCACCCACGGCACCAAGACCACGGACACCTATTCGCTCAAAGGCTTGAGCGAGGCGCTCGACAAGGTAGCGCAGGAGTGCAAATAGCCGCTGAGCCGTCATTGCCGGGCATGACGGCCGAGAGACGCGGCGCGCTTTGTGCGTTTCATGCTAAATGGCGGCCATGAATTCGGCAGTTGATGCAACACCAGAAGCGGCGATTTCGACGCCCTTCCTCGAGAAGACGCCGCTTGAGCGTTATGTGGCGCCGGAGAAGCCGTCGCTGGCCGGCCTCACGCGCGCGCAGCTTGCAGCGCTCCTGGGTGCGATCGGTGTGCCGGAAGCCCAGCGCAAAATGCGCGTACAGCAGCTCTGGCACTGGATATATTTCCGCGGCGTCACCTCGTTCGACGCCATGACCAGCGTGTCGAAGGAACTGCGCGCGGCGCTCGGGCAACGCTTCACGCTCGAGCGGCCCGAAGTGGTCGCCGAACAAATCTCGGTCGACGGTACGCGCAAATGGCTGTTGCGGCTACCCGGCGAAACGCAAGGCGAGCTTCCGCACGAAGTCGAATGCGTTTACATCCCCGACACCGACCGCGGCACGCTGTGCGTTTCCAGCCAGGTCGGCTGCACGCTCAACTGCTCGTTCTGCCACACCGGCACGCAGCGCCTGGTGCGCAACCTCACGGCTGAGGAGATCGTCGGCCAGGTGATGGTGGCGCGCGACCGTCTGGGCGATTGGCAACGCAAGCCGGGCTCGCCCGACTTGCGCGCACTAGATCCAAACTCGGGCAAGCCCGAGTCTAGCGCGACGCGCCCGACCGATGGCGTCATCCCAACGGGCGACCGACGCATCACCAACATCGTCATGATGGGCATGGGCGAGCCGCTGTATAATCTCGACGCCGTGCGCGACGCGCTGCTGGTGGTCGCCGACGGCGACGGCATCGCCATCTCCAAGCGCCGCATTACGCTGTCGACCTCAGGCGTGGTACCGATGATCGCGCGCGCCGGCGCCGAGATCGGCTGCATGCTGGCGGTGTCGCTGCACGCGGTGCGCGACGAGTTGCGCAACGAACTGGTGCCGCTCAACCGCAAATATCCGATCGCGCAATTGCTGGATGCCTGCCGCAACTATCCCGGCGTCTCCAACGCCAAGCGCATCACCTTCGAATACGTCATGCTCAAGGGCGTGAACGATTCGATCGACGATGCCAAGGCGCTGGTGCGGCTGCTGAAGGGCATTCCGGCCAAGATCAATCTCATTCCGTTCAATCCCTGGCCCGGCAGCAAATTCGAATGCTCGGACTGGGAGACAATCGAGAAATTCTCCCAGGTCGTGTTCGACGCCGGCTATGCCTCGCCGGTGCGCACGCCGCGCGGGCGCGATATTTTGGCCGCCTGCGGCCAGCTCAAAAGCGCGACCGAAAAGCTGTCGGCGCGCGAGCGCTTGGCGCTGCGCGCCATGGCGATGACGGACTGAAGTTCCTCCCATTCCTGTCCGCGATTTAATGAAACAAATTCGATCTGGTTCACATTGAGCCAGCAGAGCGTCCGTGGCGTTTTAGGGAGCGGCGGCGTGTTTGGACGTGGCGGATGCTGCTCGAACACAACCGAGGACCTGACCTTCGGTTAAAAATGGAGGTCTCACATGAAACGAAATGTAGCGTATGGCGATGTGATCAACCTGATCCTGGCGGTCTGGCTGTTCCTGTCGCCATGGATTGTCGGCTTTACCGGCCTGGCGCCGGCAGCCTGGACGGCATGGCTCAGCGCTATCGCAATTGCCGTCTTCGCCATAGCGGCCCTTTCGGCTTTCGCCGAATGGGAGGAGTGGATCAATCTGGCGCTGGGCATCTGGGTGTTGATCTCGCCCTGGGTGGTCAGGGTTTCAGCCGACCAGCACCCGACGATCGTACTGTTCGTGACCGGTTTGGCAGTCGCGATCGTCGCAGCGGTCGAGTTGTGGCTGTTGCACCGGACCCCGCCGCCGGTGACCGCCTGACCGTTGCGGACGATCCAGCAGGCGAATGGGCCGGGCCGGCAGCCCGGCCTTTTCGCGTTGCACGCCAATGACGGCAGCCGCAAGCGCTGGATAAAGGCTGTAAGGCCAAAGATATCCATCTTCAAACAGGGGTAATTTCTGTACAATGGTTGCGGGGTTTGGCCCGGCAATAAAAAGGCAATCGGAATGTCGCTGCTTGGGCGGATCGTCGTCATCCTGTTTGCCCTTATCGTGGCCAGCGTGGCCGCCGGTATCGCGCTTGCCATCGGAATCATTGCGCCGGATTGGGCGGCAATGGATTCCGATCCGGTCGAGCGCGTGCAATTCTTTGCCGTTTCGTTTTTCGCGACCAGCTATATCGGCGCCGTGGCGCTGGCGCCGGCCTTTGTGCTGATCGTCGTGGCGGAAGCGCTGCGTATCCGCAATTTCATCTATTACGGCGTGGCCGGCGCCCTGGTCGGGCTTTCGTCCTATTTCGGCTCCAATGTTTCCATGAAGCTGGAAAACACCACCGACGTGACGCCGGTCGGCCATACATTGCAGCTTGCTGCGGCGGCGGGGATCATCGGCGGCGTCGTCTATTGGCTGATCGCCGGCCGCCGGGCGGGCGCTTGGCGCGCCGGTTGACTTTCCTCC
>JBOHII010000156.1:0-12410 GCA_050725955.1 Pseudolabrys sp.
CACCACCTCACCCTGCGCGATCGCCGAGCCGAGCCCCCAGGTGGCCGAGATCAGCATCTGGCCCTCCGCGGTCTCGCTCAAGCCGCCGCCGGAGGCGCGCGCGGAGATCAGCGGCTGGATCAGCACGGCCATCGCCGTGTCGGCCGGCGACAATTCGTGGTTTTCCATGTAGCGGCGCGCGTGCGAGGTCCATAGGGCCGCCCAGCAGGCGCGCACAGCGGTGAGGAACTCGGTTTCGTCGGAGAGGCCGAGGAAACTTTCAAACTGCCCGGCGAAATTCGCTCCCTTGCGGTCCTCGATCAGCGCCGAGGAACGCACCGCGCCGAGCGGCGCTTGCGCCCGTTGCGCGCGCCAGGCGGCGAGCAAGGGCTCGAGAATTTCCGGCGCAATCGGCTGCTGATAGAGCGCAAGGCGTATCTGCACCGACAGCTTGCGCGAGGCCGGCAGATCGACGTCGTTGTATAGCTTGAGCAGTTCATCGATACCGAGATGCTTTATCTGATGACGATAGGCCTCTGCGGTCAGCGCGAAGCCGCCCGGCGTAGGCAGGCCCGCTTGGCCGAGCGCCGCCAGGTTCGCCGCCTTCGGGCCGACATTTTCGGGGTCGGTCGCGGCGGGGTCGCTGAGCGGCAGGATGAAGGCGGTCATGGCGGTTGCCTTGTGGCCTTTCCGTTGTCATGGCCGGGCTTGACCCGGCCATCTCGCTTAGGAAGGCACGACTCGCGGCGCGAGATCCCCGGGTCTCGCCTTCGGCTCGCCCGGGGATGACGTCGGCTTAAGCCGACGTCACTTCACGTGATCGCCGTAGCCCGGCAACGGATCGACGACCGTGATCTGCTTGACCGGGAAGTTCGATACGATCTCGATGTCGTTCTTGTGCACGATCAGCATTTCCTCGATGCGCACGCCGTAGCGGTACTTCTTGCCGTGCTGGGTCTCGAGCGCAAAGGTCATGCCTTCCTGGATGTCGATCGGATGATCGAGCGACCAGATGCGCGAGATCACCGGCGGATCGTATTGCGCAAGCCCAAGCCCGTGGCCCCACAGATTGGCCGCCGCTTGATCCTCGTCCTCATAGCCCCAGGTCTCCATCGCCGACGGCCATTTCATGGCGATGTCGCGCGTGGTGGCGCCGACCTTCACCGCACCGATCGAATCGTACAGCCACTTATACGCAGTGTCGTAGGTTTCCTTCTGCTCCTTCGTCGGCTCCTTGCCGACGCAATAGGTGCGGTAATAGCAGGACTTGTAGCCGTTCCAGGTGAGCGCGGCCAAATCCATGAACACGATGTCGCCGGGCTGGATGATGCGGTCGGAGAAGTTGCGCCAGTTCGGCCAGGTGTTCGGTCCCGACGACACGATCACGTCCTCGACGTCTTCCATGCCGGCAAAGTTGTATAGATATTCCATCAGATGCGCGGTCACCTGGTTTTCGGTAATGCCGGGGCGCAGGAACTTCATGCACTCCCAGTGCGTGGCGTCGCCGATGGCGCCGACAATGCGGAAGCATTCCTGCTCGTCGGACGACTTGACCGCGCGCGCGTCCATCATCGCGCTCATGCCGTCGGTCCAATTGATGTTATTTTCCTTGAACACGTTGATCATGTTGATGTCGACAAAGTCGACGCCAAGCTTTTGCCCGGCGACGCCGTTGTCCTTCATCGCCTGGATCACCGCCTTGACGAATTTGCCGACCTGCTGGACCGAGGCCGGACCGGCCGCGCCTTTGATCCAGGCAAACGAATGCCGCACGTTCTCCTTCGGGATCCATGGCGAATGCCGCTCGATCTGGAAGCCGAGGTCGCCCTGCTCGAACAGGATCGGCCGCCCGTCGCCGCACAACCTGGCGTAGCGCAGGCCCGGCTTGAGCCGGTTCCAGCCCGGCGTCAGCGTGCCGGTGATGTAGCGCACATTCTCGTCGTACATGCAGAGCACGGCCCCGAGGCCATGTTTTTTCATCATCGCGCGCGCGCGCTCGATGCGGTATTCGCGCAGCCGATCCCAGTTGACGCGCTGCTGCCAATCCAGGCCGACGGTGCCGAAATTCGCAGTACCCATGGCTTCCTCCCAACCGGCGCGCTGACGGCACCGTTTTTGTTTAGATCGCAGCGATGTTATTCGGATGGCGCCCTTTATCGAAATAATATAATCATGCCTTCGCCATTAGATTTTCTAATACCGGTGATCAATGCGTAACATTTCCCTGCGCCACATCCGGGCGGTCATCGCGGTCTGCGAGGAGGGCTCGTTCACGCGCGCGGCGATCCGCGAAAACGCAACGCAATCAGGTATTTCGCAGCATGTGGCGGCGGTTGAGCACACCCTCGGCGTCAGATTATTCGAGCGCGGCGCCGGCCAGGTGACGCCGACGCCGGCGGGCCTGCGCTATTACAAACGGTGCGTGCAGGCGGTCGGCAATCTGGACAACGCCGCCGAAGAGGCGCGCGCGCTCGCCGGCCAGGTCACCGGCGAGTTGCGCATCGGGCTGATGCCGACCTTCACGCGCGCCGTGCTGGCGCCGGTGCTCGACGACTTCGTGCCGCGCTGCCCGGAGGTGCGCCTGCACATCGTCGAGGGCTATAGCGGGCTGCTCACCGAAATGACGCTCGACGAGGAACTCGACTTCGCCGTGGTGCCGGCCTTCGAGGGCACCATCGGATTGAAGTCGCGTATGCTGGTGCGCGACCGCGAAATGCTCATCTCCGGCCCGCGCGCCGGGTTCAAGCCGCTCGCGCCGGTGCGGCTTGCCGAATGCAAACCGTTGAAGATCGTGGTGCCGGGGCCGGACAATATCCGCCGGCGCAATCTCGACACCTATTTCCAGAGCCACGGTGTCGAGATCGAGGCCATGCTGGAAATGGACGCCATGATCGCCACGCTCGAATTCGTTGCCCGTTCGGATTGGGTGACGGTGCTGCCGAGCGTGATCTCGGTCAACGACATCGGCCGCGGCGAATTGATCGTCAACCCGATCGTCCAGCCCGAGCTGCACGCGGAATTTGTGGTGATCCAGCCGACCCGGCGCACGCTGTCGACGCAGGCGCGGCTGTTCCTGCAACGCTTCGAGGCCGAAGTCGCGCATATCCACGACGTGTGGGAAGCGGCGATCGCGCGCAGCAAGAAACGAAAAATTCCGGCGTAACCCGTCAGCCGCCCGCCGTCTTGCGCTGATAGGTTTCGATCTTGGCGCGCAGCGCCGGCGCCAGCGGCACCGGCTGGCGCGTCTCCAGCGACATCATGGCGGTGACCATGTGGGCGCGCAGCCGCTCCATCCCGCCATGATGGCAGACGATGGCAATGCCGAGCGAGGAACGGCCGATGCGCTCGACCAGCAAGGTCAACTCGATGATGTCGCCCATCCGGCTGGGGATTTTGAAATCGCAATCGAGATGCACGAAGGGGAAGCCGAATTTGCTGCCCATGATGAGTTCGGCGTAATCGTAGCCGAGTTCCTGCCCGTACCAGTCCTCGATCAGCCCGTTGAACATGTCGAAATAGTGCGGGAAGTAGACGATGCCCGCGGGATCGCAATGGGAAAAGCGCACGGTGACGCCGCGCGTAAAGGCGCCCGCGGGCGGCACGAATTTTTCCTGGAGCATGACGCGCGATCCTGTGGTCCGGCGGTTGCCGAAATCCGTTGTAGCAGGAATCGAGCCCGCGGCTATTTCCGCACGCGGCCCTTGATCGCGTTGGCGCGGCCCGCGATCGTGATGGACCCATCGGCGGCGGCGGGCAAAAGGGCGCGCACGCCCTTCTTGAGTCGCTCTTGTTCGCCGGGTGGCATCTTGGCGACCATTGGGCCGACGCTGCTCGAACCCGCAAGAGTGATCCGCCAAAACTCCTCGAATTCGGTGAAAGTCCGATTCGCGATGATTTCCTTTGTCTCGATATTCTCCAGACCGGCGCCCGCCCATAATTCGCCCAGCACGTCCATGCGCGAGGCTTCCTCGTGCGGCGGACCGAACGGTTTGAGGCCCATGGCGCGCATTTGCGTACGGAAAGATTCGATCGGGAAGCCGCCGCCGGGCATGTCCCAGGTATAGGACGAAACGATCCCGCCCGGCTTGACCGTTCGCGCCATCTCGGCAACGCCTTTTTCCGGTTGCGGAACGAAGAAGATCGCGAGCGCCATGGTCGCCACATCGAAGCGGTTATCGGCAAAGGGAAGCGCCATCGCATCGCCCTCGTGAAATTGCGCGATACGTGCGCCGGGCCGGGTGCGCGCGAAGGCAAGCTGCCCGGGCGCCGGATCCACCCCATGTATTTCACTCGGCATGCACCGCTCAACGACCAGTTCGGTGAGGGCGCCGTTGCCGCAGCCGACATCGACCCAGCGCAGGCCGGCCGGCGCCGCCAGCCAGTCGAGGAAAACGTCGCCGGCGATCCGGCTCCATATTCCCATCATCTGCTCGTAGGCGGCCCCGTCCTCGAAGCGGATTTGCGGCTCAGACATGTTCGGCTCCATCAAAGCGCAAGTTACTTTACACCGACATCCACGCGCCGTCGGCATCGACCGACTTGAACACGGCTTCGAGCGCGGCCGCCGTTTGCAGGATGCCGGCAGGCGAAATCGGAAATGCGCCCCGCCCCATCGCCGCCTTGGCGAAAAAATCGAGATTGCGTCCGAGGTGAAAATCGGCCGGCCGGTCGATCACCTCCGGCTCCTTGCCGGCGCGGCGCACGATCAGCCGCGTCTCGCTCACGCTCTCCGCCCAGCAGTTATCGGCATAAACGGCAAGCCGCCAGACGAACGGCGTCTTCAGCGTGGTCGCCAGCGTGCCGGTGGCGCCGTTGTCGAACTCGATCAGCGCGGTCGTGGTGTCGCCTGCGGCGAGTTTCAGGCTGCGCGCCTTCGACAAGGCGCTGATGCGGTTCATTGGGCCGACCAGATCGCGGAAGCAATCGAGCAGGTGGATGCCCATGCTGGTCATGCTGCCGGCGCGGGTTTCCTCGGCCGCCGCCCGCCAGCCTTCGGCCGGCACGTTCGCCAGCCAGTCGTGGCTGTAGCTGCCCTCGGCATACATGACGGTGCCGAACGCCCCGCCCGCCACCACCTCGGCCATGGCGCGCAACGACGGCATCAGCCGGAAATGATGGCCGACCGCGATCACCACGCCGGCGCGCTTGCAGGCTTCCAGCATGGCCGCGGCGTCGGCCTTCGAGAGCGCGAACGGCTTTTCGCAGTAGATGTGCTTTTTTGCAGCGGCGGCCGCTTCCACTTGCGCGCGGTGCCTGCTGTGCGGCGTCGCCAGGATCACCGCCTGGATTTGCGGATCGGCAAGGACCTCCTCGAACGACGTGCCGATGGCGATTTTATGCTCGGCGGCGAATTCGGTCACGCTCTCGGGCTCGAGCGTGACGCCGCGCACAAAACGGATCGGCGCGCCGAAATCGCGCGCCGCCTTCACCAGGTTCTTGCCCCACCAGCCGAGACCGACGATCGCCGCGTTGAGCATGCGTCAGGCCGTCGCCGGCGCGCCGGGCTGTTTCATCGGATGCGCGCGCGCGAAGGCGTCGTTCGCCATGCAAAGATCGACGATGCGCTTGACCGTCGGGAAGGGCGCGATGTCCACCTTGAAATACGTCGATCCGGCCGCCTGCCCGGCGAGGCAAATGTCGGCGATGGTGATCTGGTCGCCCTGGCAGTAGCGACCGGTGTGCGGCGAGCCGGCGAGATTAGCTTCCAGCGCCTTCAAGGCCTCCACGTGCCAGTGCTGGCCCCATTTCTGCACGCCCGGTTCGTCGACTTTGTACTCGTGCGCCAGATACTCGCGCACGCGCGGCACGATCAGCGGATGCGTGTCGCAGGCGACGATCTGCGCCAGCCCGCGCACGCGCGCGCGCGCTTTCGGCTCCTTCGGCAGCAGCGGCGGGTTGGGATGCATCTCGTCCAGATATTCGAGGATCGCGAGCGACTCGAACAGAACGGTGCCGTCGTCCAGGATCAGCGCCGGAAGCGCCTTCATCGGATTGATCTTGGCGAAGGCTTCGTCGCGCTGCTTGCCCTGCATCAGATTGATGTCGATCACCTCGTCGGGCTTGAGCCCCTTGAGGTTGAGCGCGATGCGCACGCGGAACGTCGCCAGCGAACGCCAGAACGAAAAAAGTTTCACGTTGCTCTCCAGGGTTTACGCTTCACTTCTTCCGTTCGGTCCAATAGACCGTCATGCGCGAGCCGTCGCCGCCGCCGACACCGTGCGCGGTCGCGTCCTCGAAGCCGGCGAGCGCCGCCTTGGTGGCGATCATGTCGGCGCCCAGCGCCTCGCCGGTTGCGATCATGGTGCGCAGATCCTTGACGCCGTTGGCGATGGTGAAGGTGGTTGGTCCGGGATCCTTGCCCTCGAACATTTTCACGATCATGTCGGCGCGCATGCCGAGCGCCTTGTTGGCGCCGTTGCTCTCGACGAACAATTCAAGCAGGCGCTTGGGCTCCCAGCCGACGCTGCGCGCGATGGAAAACGCCTCGCCATAGGCCTGCCAGGCCACCATCAGCGGCAGGTTGATGGCGAGCTTCATGGCCGCCCCGGCGCCGACCGGCCCGCAATGCTCAATTTTTCGACAGAGCTGATCGAGGATCGGCCTGGCGCGCGCGGCATCGGCGGGCTCGGCGCCCATCAGGCCGAGCAACTGGCCCTTGCGCGCCGGCGCCGTAGAGCCGCCGACCGGGCACTCCACCATCGTGGCGCCCTTGCCGCGCACTTTGGCGGCGAGATCGGTTTCGACTTTGGGCGCCACCGTGCTCATCTCGATGAACAGCTTGCCTTTGACGTTGCCGGACAAGAGCCCGTTCGGCCCGTTATAAACGGCGTCTATCGCGGCACCGTCGGTGAGCAATGTGATGACCGCCTCGCACGCGGCGCTGACCTCGGCCGGCGTGGCGGCGACCTTGGCGCCGGCCGCGGCCAGCGGCTTTGTCTTGTCCGCCGAGCGATTCCACACCGTCACCTGGTGGCCGACTTCCAGCAGCCTGGCTGCGACAGAAGCGCCCATGGCGCCGAGACCCGCTATGCCGATCTGCATCAATTCCTCCCATTCTGCTTTTGCCGGCGACGATAGGCGATCGCGGCACGGCATGAAAGCCGCCTAGTAACTTTTGCCACTCGACAGGTTTGCTCCCGGCCACTATGAAACGCGCAAAGCTTTGGTGCATCGCGACGATTTGTTTTTCAGCAGGAGAAATTTTAATGGCCGGGGTCAAAAATAAAAAGGGCACAATCGGCGTCATCGGCCTTGGCATCATGGGCGCAGCATTCGCGGAAAATCTGGCCGCCGCCGGCTGGCGGGTCATCGGTTACGACATCAGCGCCGCGCGGCGCCGCGCGGCGCAGCGTGCCGGCGTCAAGATCGCGCGTGATGCGGCAGAGCTGGCCGCCCAAGCATCGGTCATCCTCACCAGTCTGCCCGAGCCGCAGGCATTGATGAAAACCGTGCGCGAAATCGTCGCCGCCAAGCTGCCGCGTAAAGTTCTCGTGGAGATGGGCACCTTCGCGATCGCCGACAAGGAAGAAGCGGCGCGTGCGCTCGCCAAGGCCGGTCACGTCATGCTCGATACCCCCGTCAGCGGCACCGGCTCGCAGGCCATGGCCCGCGACCTGATTTTCTACGCCAGCGGCGATCCGCGCCTGATCAAGCGCCTGCGCCCAATGTTCAAGGCCTTCGGCCGCCAGGTCTACGACGTCGGCAAATTCGGCAACGGCAGCCGCATAAAATACGTCGCCAACCTCCTGGTCGCGATCAACAATGTCGCTTCGGCCGAGGCCATGGTGCTGGGCATGAAAGCGGGCCTCGCGCCGCAACTGATCTACGATCTGATCACGCCGGGCGCCGGCAATTCGCGCGTATTCGAATTGCGCGCGCCGATGATGGTGAAGGGCAAATACAACAACGTCACCATGAAGGTCGACGTCTGGGACAAGGACATGCGGGTGATCGGCGACTATGTCCGCAAGATCAAGGCGCCGACCCCGATGTTCAACGCCACCAAATCGATCTACGTCAAGGCGCAGAAGAGCGGCTTCGGCGCGCAGGACACCGCCGTCGTCTGCGCCGTGCTGGAGAAGATGGGCAAGGTGAAGCGCAGGCGCGCAGGCGCCGGCAAGCGCTGACTCCCGCTCCGCTCATTCCCGCGCCTGCGGGAATCCGAACCGGAGCGCGGGCCCTTGCGCGCGACATCTGCACGTCTGTAGCCTCCCGCCCAACAAAATAATCCCCTTGGGAGGGCTTCAATGACGGCGTTGCAGAAACTGTCGGAGCTGCGCGATGGCATGCGCATCGACTGGAACGTGCCGATCACCATGGACGACGGTCTGGTGCTGCGCGCCGACGTTTTTCGCCCGGCCAAGGACGGGCAATATCCGGTCCTTTTGACCTACGGCCCCTACGCCAAGAACCTCGCCTTCCAGGACGGCTATCCGAGCGCATGGCAGCGCATGGCGGAAAAACATGCCGATGTCACCGCCGGATCGAGCAACCTTTACCAGAGCTGGGAAGTGGTCGACCCGGAGAAATGGGTGGCGCACGACTATGTCTGCGTGCGCGTCGACTCGCGCGGCGCAGGCTGTTCGCCCGGCGTCATCGAGCCGTTCTCGCCGCGCGAGACCAAGGATTTCTACGACTGCATCGAATGGGCCGGCGTGCAGCCCTGGTCGACCGGCAAAGTCGGCCTCAACGGCATTTCCTATTTCACGACGAACCAATGGCACGTCGCTTCGCTGCAGCCGCCGCATTTGGCGGCGATGTGCGTGTGGGAAGGCTGCGCCGATTTCTTCCGCGACATGACCCATCACGGCGGCATTCTCTCCACGTTCTGGGAGAACTGGTACGACATGCAGGTCAAGGTCGTGCAGCACGGCCTCGGCGAAAAAGGCGGCCGCAGCCGCGTGCACGGCGAACTGGTGTGCGGGCCGGAGACGCTGAGCGAAGCGGAGTTGTCAAAGAACCGCTCCGATTACGGCGGCGATATCCTCTCGCATCCGCTCGACGACAAATATCACCGCGCCCGCTCGCCGGTGTGGGAGAAGATCGTCACGCCCTTGTTCTCCGCCGCCAATTGGGGCGGCCAGGGCCTGCATCCGCGCGGCAATTTCGAAGGCTTCGTGCGCGCCGCCTCCAAGCAGAAATGGCTGGAAGCGCACGGCATAGAACACTGGACGCATTTCTACACCGACTATGGCCGCGAGCAGCAGCTGCGTTTCTTCGACTATTTCCTGCACGGCAAGAAGGACGGCTGGGCGAAACAGCCGAAGGTGCTCCTGCAGGTCCGCCACCCCGGCGAAAAATTCGTCGCCCGTGCCGAGAACGAACGGCCGATCGCGCGCACGCAATGGGCCAAATATTATCTCGATGCCAAATCCATGGCGCTCACCACCAAGAAACCGTCCGGCAACGCCAAGCTTTCCTTCAAAGCCATGGGCGAAGGCCTCACCTTCCTCACGCCCGCGCTCACGCAGGAAACCGAGATCACCGGCCCTTCGGCGCTCAAGCTTGTCGCCTCCTCGTCGACCAAGGATGCCGACTTCTTCATCGTGCTGCGGGTGTTCACGGGCGACCTCAAGGAAGTGGGGTTCCAGGGCGCCATCGATCCGCACACCCCGATCGCGCAAGGCTGGCTGCGCGCCTCGCATCGCAAGCTCGACAAGAAACTGTCGCAACCCTACCGGCCCTATCACACCCACGACAAGAAGCAGCCGTTGACCAAGGGCAAGCCGGTTGAGCTCGACATCGAGATCTGGCCGTCCTCGATCGCGGTGCCCGCCGGCTACCGCATCGGCCTCTCGGTGCGCGGCAAGGACTACGAATATGGCGGCGCCAGCGGCGGCAAGCAGTCGAACTTCAAGAACGAACTTACCGGCTGCGGCCCGTTCCTGCACAACGATCCGAAGGACCGCCCGCCCGCCGTCTTCAACGGCATCACCACGCTGCACTTCAGCACCGGCAAGGCGCCCTATCTGCTGCTGCCGATCATTCCGCCGAGAAAACGGGCAGCCGGCAAATCTCGTGGGCGCCGATGAGCGCGCTGCCACATTACAAAAAAGATATGCGGCCTTTTGGGGTGTTCCTTTCCGCCCGTCCTAAGGTAAGCTAATCGCCGACCTTCGCAAAAAAAGAAGGGCTGCAGGGAGAGAGTTCAAGCGTGGGTCTTCATTTCTGGATAATCCAGGCCTTCAACGGCATATCCTATGGCGCACTGCTGTTCCTCGTGGGCAGCGGCCTGTCGCTGATCTTTGGCGTCATGCGGATCGTCAACTTGTCGCATGGCGCTTATTTTTTGTGGGGCGGCTATATAGCGCTGTCGGTGATCTGGGTGACCGATTCCTGGGTGTTGTCGCTGCCGCTGGCGGCACTCGCCGTCGCCGTCATCGGATTGCTGATGGAACGCTTGTTCCTGCGCTCGGAAGGCTTCGAATATGTCAGGAACGGCCTTGTCGGCCTGGGTCTCGGCGTGCTGAGCGCGCTCGCCCTGATCGAATGGCTCAAGCTCTCGAGCGACGGCTGGCTCCTTCATGGCGCGATCATCGCGGTCGCAACCGTCATCTGGTACCTGATCCTGAGCCGCATCCCGATCGTTCCAATCGAGAACGACGTGTTGCGGCAGGTGCTGCTCACAGTCGGATTCGCGTTCCTGTTCCAGCAGGCCGCGCTCGACATCTGGGGCGGCAACAACATGGACATCAATCCCGACCCGATCCTCAACCACAGCCTGGTGATCGGCGGCCTCTATTTCCCTGCCTACCGCATCTTCATGATCGGAATGGCGCTGGCCATCGGCATCGGGATCTGGTTGGTGATGGAAAAGACTCGCATGGGCGCCGCCGTGCGCGCCACCGTCGACGACGCGCAGATGGCGCGCGGCGTCGGCATCGACACCAACCGCGTCTCAATGTTCATCTTCGCGCTCGGCGCGTTTCTGGCGGCGCTCGGCGGCGTGATCGGCGGTGCCTTCCTCGGCATCTATCCCGGCCTCGATTTCGAAATGCTGCCGCTCGCCTTCGCGGTGGTCATCATCGGCGGCATGGGCTCGCTTGGCGGCGCCGCCATCGGCGCGCTGGCCGTCGGCCTCGCCGACAATTTCGGCAAGGCGCTGTTCCCGGAGGTCTCCTACTTCACGCTCTACGCGCCGATGGTTCTGATCCTGGCCGTGAAGCCGACCGGTCTGTTTGGACGCGAGTGAACGGCGCATGCTAGCCGCCCAGAAAATCAAAATTTTGACGGTCGCCGTCGTACTGCTGGCGCTCGCCTGGATCGTGCCGCATTCCTCGTCATTCGTCGTGCTGCTGGCGACCCGCGCGCTGGTGTTCGCGATCTTGGCGATGAGCCTCGACATCCTGCTCGGCTTCACCGGGCTCGCCTCGCTCGGCCAAGCCGCCTATTTCGGCGTCGGCGCCTATTTCACCGCCATCATGGCCACCCGCTTCCACATCGGACTGGGCTGGGATTTCTGGCTCGTTGTGGTCATGGGCATGCTGATTAGCGCGGCGCTCGCCGCGTTTTTCGGGCTGTTTGCGATCCGCGCCACAGGCGTCTACTTCCTGATGATTACACTGGCGCTGGGGCAATGCGTCTGGGGCCTCGCTTATCGCTGGAATTCGCTCACCGGCGGCGACAATGGCGTCAACGTCTCCACCCGGCCATCGTTCGGGCTCGACCTGACTAACGAGCACACTTTCTTCTTCCTGGTGTTCGGGTTCTTTGTCTTCACACTGATTGCGCTCTATGTGCTGGTGCAGTCGCCGTTCGGCCGCAGCCTCGCCGGCATCCGCGAGAGCGGCCTGCGCATGCAGATCCTCGGCTACAATATCTGGCTGCACAAATACATCGCCTTCATCATCGCCGGCGCCTTCGGCGGCCTCGCCGGCGTGCTTTGGGCGCTCACCAACGGCCTGGTCAGCCCGGAAACCCTGGTGCTGACGACTTCGGTCGACGCGCTGCTGATGGTGGTATTGGGCGGCGCCGGCACCTTGGTCGGCGGCGCCATCGGCGCGGCGATCGTCTTCGGACTGCGGGAATATCTCAGCACGCTGGTGCCGTGGTGGCAGTACGCGCTGGGCGGCGTCTATGTGCTGACGATCCTGTATCTGCCGACCGGCTTAATGGGCATTCCGACAAGAATTCGCCAGGCCCGCGGCTCGGCCGACAGGACGATCAAATCGGCGGCACCGGAGAAATTGGCACCGACGCCTTCCTGACTATACGCGGGAAGGCACAACAACGGGGAGGTACGACTAATGACAGGAACATTGCGACAACGATTGCTACCAATGCTGTTGGGCGGCGGTTTCGTGCTCGGCCTGAGCATGAACGCGCCGGCCAAGGCGGAGGAGTTGCGTATCGGCTTCATCGCGCCGACAACCGGCATCTTCGCCCAGGTCGGCAAGGACATGGTCAACGGCTTCCAGATGTATCTGGACGAA
>JBOHII010000157.1:0-6911 GCA_050725955.1 Pseudolabrys sp.
GGCGATCAGTTGGGCGACGGCGCGGACTTTGGCGCGCTCCAGCGCGTCGGCCGGCAACAGCGGTGGCTCCGGTTGGATATCGTCGAGATATTCGATGATCGCCAGCGATTGCGTCAGTATCTCGCCGCCGGACAATTCCAGCGCCGGCACCCGCATCTGCGGATTGATGGCGCGGAATTCCGGCTTGAGCTGCTGGCCGCCGTCGCGGGTCAAATGGATCGGCGCCATCTCGTAGGGAATTCCCTTGAGATTGAGCGCGATACGCACCCGGTAGGCGGCGGACGAGCGGAAATAGGAATAGAGCTTCAAGAATCGCCCTCGGCGTTGACGACAGAAGCGACAATCTAGCGGTGGCCGGGCCTGCTGGCGAGTTCTTCGGAGAGCTGCGCCGACCGCTCCGTGAGCTTTTTCAGCGCGCGATCGAGCGCGGCGCAGTCGGCGATATCGACTGTCTGCAGCAACTGGCGGGCGAAATTTTGCGCCATCGGGGCAAGCTCGCCATAGACATCGCGGCCAGCAGCCGTGAGCGACAGGAAGGCCTCGCGTAAATCGGCGCGGTTGGCGCGCCGGGCCACCAGTTTGCGGCGCTCGAGCAGGGCAACCGCACGCGACACCTTGGTCTTGTGCATATGGCTGTGCAGCCCGATCGCCTTGGCGGTCATCATGCCGAATTGGCCGAGCGTCACCAGCACGCGCCACTCCGGCACGCCGATCTTGTAGCGCTCGGCATAGATGCGCGAGAGCGCTTTCGAAACCAGGATCGCACAGACATTGAGACGATAGGGCAGAAATTCTTCCAGCTTGAGCGCGGCGCGATCGGCATGGCCTGCGTGCTCAAGTGTATGTTGCGCCCTTTCTTCAATCATTGCTGCGCCACCGCGTCCCCTCGCGCGGGCGGCTGTTAACGGCGCAACCGCCTTGAAGCGCGTAAGGGGAACTTTGGCCGAAGTTGCAACCGCATGCAACTAGATTGGAAATATTCTAACCTAATGCCCCAATTGACGATTTTGGCGCGACGCCCACGCCCGCAGCGGCGCCGTCCGCTTTCGCGGCGACGCCGGACGCGTTCCAATGCCATTCGCGTTGACATGGTAGGCTAAACGCGGTTGCGAGCGAGGGCCGGGGAGCTGCCATGACATGACCGCCAAGCCTTTTGCGTCCGCCGAGGACAC
The DNA here is from genome assembly GCA_050725955.1 of Pseudolabrys sp. Classification (GTDB taxonomy): domain Bacteria; phylum Pseudomonadota; class Alphaproteobacteria; order Rhizobiales; family Xanthobacteraceae; genus Pseudolabrys. Next base: position 1,173 of record JBOHII010000157.1, read on the forward strand.
AGCCGAAAAAAAGGTCTCTTTCGATCAAATCGGCTCAGGGCTTTATGCCTACACCGCCGAGGGCGATCCCAATTCCGGCATCATTGTCGGCGACGACGGCGTCATGGTCGTCGATGCGCAGGCGACGCCAGCGGCCGCCAGCGAGGTGATCGCGTGCGTCGCCAAAGTCACCGACAAGCCGATCAAATATGTGCTGCTGACGCACTATCACGCGTCGCGCGCGCTCGGCGCCTCGGCCTTCAAGGGCGCCGAAATTCTCGCCTCCGACACCACCCGCGGAATGATCGCCGAGCGCGGCAGCCAAGACATGCAATCCGAGATAGGCCGCTTCCCGCGCCTGTTCCGCGCCGCCGCAGGCATCCCCGGCTTGACCTGGCCGACGGTCACTTTTCCCGATCAGATTTCCGTCTGGCTCGGCCGGCGCGAGGTGCGCATCCTGCATATCGGCCGCGGCCACACCGCCGGCGACGCGATCGCCGTCGTGCCTAACGCCGGCGTGGTGTTTGCCGGCGATCTGGTCGCCTGTAAATCCGCCAGCTATGGCGGCGATGCGCATTTCAACGATTGGCTAGCGACGCTCGACAATTTGGCCGAAATGCAGGCCCATGCGCTGGTACCCGGCCGGGGCGCCGCACTCACTGCGCCGGACAAAGTGGCCGAGGCCATTTCGCTCACCAGCGACTTCATCGCAACGCTGTACAATTCGGTGAGCGAGAGCGTCGCCAAGGGCCGCTCGCTCAAGGATGCTTTCGACTTCGCGCGGCTCGCCATGGACCCGGTCTATCGGACATTCGGGCTGTATGAACACTGCTTGCCGTTCAACGTCGCGCGCGCCTATGACGAGGCGCGCGGCATCGATCGGCCGGCGATCTGGACCGCCGAGCGCGATCGCGAAATGTGGGCCGCATTGCAGGGATAGCCGGACTCAACGATGCGATTTCCGTCGGGACGATTGGTCGTGGGTCTGCTCGCCGTCAGCATCGTGCTATGGGCGGTGATGTATTTCGGCACGCTAGCGCATCTCTCGGCGGCGGCAGAGGGCGCGCAGCCGTTCGACCTGCGCCCGCGCGGCTACAGCGTCGGGGAGGCGCGCGCGCTGCTCACCATGCTCGGCGACGCCGGCCGCGCCTATTACGCCGACGTGCAGCTCGCGCTCGATACGGTCTATCCGGCGACTTACGCGCTGTCGCGCGCGCTGGCGATCTGGTGGCTCACCATGCCCGGCCGCCCGCGCGCCGCGCCGCTCATGCCCGCGCTGCGCTGGATTCTGATCGTGCCGCCGGTCACCGCCGCCGTGTTCGATTACTGGGAAAATTCACTAATCCGGAAAATGCTGGCCGCCGGCCCGGCCGTGGCTGGCGATCTCGTGCACATGGCATCGGTGGCGACGCAATTGAAAGCGGCCGCCGGAGCGCTGAGCGAAGTGACGATGATCGCTTTCGCGGTTGTGGTGTTCGTGCGCTGGTGGCGGCGCGCTGGCGCATGATCGCAAAATGCGGGGAGCCGGGTTTCGTGGTAGAAAATGCTACCGCGTGCAGACGATGGCGACGACGTCGCAGGCATTGCCGCGGCAGCCGCCGGAACCGCCGGTCGGGATCGCTCCGGTGATGTCGTCGCGGTCGACCTTGCGGTAGGACATGGCCTGGGCGAATTCGTGCGTCTTGCAATAGGCGTTGGCGACCGCCGCGCCGCATTTGTCGCCGGAGGCGAGGCAGCGGTCGACGCCGTAGCCGTCGCCGTCATCGGCGATGATGAACATGCGGCGTTCGGCCTGCGCGGAAGTGACGGTGAGGACGCAGAGGATGGCGGCTAGTCCGGCCAGACGCGTACACATGACGATGCCCACGAATTGAGAAGCGCCGGCCCCGGCGCTGATCCTGACAATGCGGGCAAAACCGTTAAGGGCCGCTTAACCCTAGCGGCGCTGATGAGGTGGGGCTTGACGGTCGGTGCGACACGAAGCATTGTGCGCCCCCGATGACCGGCCTTAACCATATCTGCGGCATTTGCCGCGGGATTATTAGCTAGCGCACCACGCTGGCTGCGGCCGTCTTTTCTCCATCGAGATAAAGCAACGCCCGGGGCCAGCAGGCGCCGAGGACGCTATGGAGCTTGCGCTCTACGACACGCTGACGCGGAAGAAGCGGCCGTTCCAGCCGATCGATCCGTCACATGTACGAATGTATGTGTGCGGGCCGACGGTCTATGACTTTGCCCATATCGGCAATGCGCGCCCGGTGATCGTGTTCGACGTGCTGTTCCGTCTGTTGCGGCACATCTACGGGCCGGATCACGTCCCTTATGTGCGCAACGTCACTGACGTGGACGACAAGATCAATGCGCGCGCCGCCGAGCGCGGCATATCGATCCAGGAATTGACCAAGACGACCTACGACAATTTCAAAGCCGACGTTGCCGCGCTCGGCTGCCTGCCGCCGACCGTCGAGCCGCGCGCGACCGAGCACATCGAGGCGATGAAGGATTTGATCGAACGGCTGGTGAAAGCCGGCTGCGCCTATGTCGCCGAGGATCATGTGCTGTTCCACGTGGCGTCGATGCCGGATTACGGCAAGCTTTCCAACCGCTCGCTCGACGAGATGATCGCCGGCGCGCGTGTCGAAGTGGCACCGTACAAGAAAGACCCGATGGATTTCGTGCTGTGGAAGCCGTCAAAGCCGGGCCTTCGCCGCGCCGAAGCGGCTTCGGCCGCGCAGGCGGGCGAGCCGGCGTGGCCTTCGCCCGCCGGCATCGAGACGCCGGGCCGCCCGGGCTGGCACATCGAATGCTCGGCCATGGCCTGGAAGCATCTCGGCGAGACTTTCGACATCCACGGCGGCGGCATCGATCTCTTGTTTCCCCACCATGAGAACGAAATCGCGCAATCGCGCTGCGCCTTCCATACCAAGGTGATGGCGAATTACTGGATGCATAACGGTTTCCTGCAGATGGAAGGCGAGAAGATGTCGAAGAGCCTCGGCAACTTCGTGACGATTCACGAGTTGCTGAGCGATTGGCCGGGCGAGGCGATCCGCTTGGCGATGTTGCAGAGCCATTATCGTCAGCCGATTCCCTGGACCGAAAGCGGGCTGCGCGAAGCCAAGCGCACGCTCGATCATTGGTATGCGCTGACCGCCGACGTTGAGCCGGGCATGCTCTGCGCCGACGCGCTTGACGCTCTGTCGGACGACTTGAATACGCCTAAGGCGCTTGCCGCGCTGCATGAGTTGCGCGGCGAGGCGGCGAAAGGTTCCAAAGGCGCTGCGGCTTGCCTGAAGGCGAGCGCCCGGATGCTCGGCGTGCTGCAATTGCCCGCGGCCGGCTGGGCGGCATGGCGGCCGCAAAGCGTTGCCATCAGCGAAGCGAAGGTGGTTGACCTGATCGACCGGCGTAACGCCGCCCGCAAATCGAAGAACTTCAAGGAAGCCGACCGCATCCGCGACGAATTGAAGGCCATGGGCGTCGAGCTGGAAGATACCAAGGACGGCAAGACCAAATGGAAGGTCGCGCGATGAGTGGCGAGGCGCATCCCAAGCTGGCCCTGCGGCCGTTCCTACCGGCCGATACCGCGCTGCTGCGCGAAATCTTCCGCGACAGCATCGAGGCTTTGGCCGACGAGGATTACACCCCTGCGCAGCAGGAGGCCTGGGCTTCTGCCGCCGATGACGAGGCTGCGTTCGGCAAGCGGCTCGGCGGCCAGTTGACGCTGGTCGGCACACAGGGAGGCTCGCCGGTCGGCTTTGCCTCGCTCGCCGGCGGCAACAAGATCGACATGCTCTATGTGCATTCTGCTGCGGCCGGGCAGGGCGTCGGTGCGATGTTGATTGATGCGTTGGAAAAACTTGCCGGCGGGCGCGCCGCCGAGAAGCTGATCGTCGATGCCAGCGACACGGCGCGCGGTTTTTTCGAGAAGCGCGGCTATGTTGCGCAACAGCGCAACACGGTTTCGGTCGGCGAGGAATGGCTCGCCAATACCACGCTCAGCAAGCAACTCGCTGCCAAACGGGAGGCCTCATGACCAAGCCCGACACCCCGTTCCCGCGTCACTGGCTCTATTACATCGTGCTCAAATATGCGGTGCTCGCCGCGGCGGTGCTGTTCGCCTTATACGCCGTCTACCGGGTCGTCTGATGGAATTGCAGCGCCACCATGTTGTGCTTGCCGTTATCGCGCTCGTCGTCGCCGTTGCGCTGGCAGCGAACTATTACCTGTGGTGAGAGCCATGCCCCGCGAACGCCTTTATTTGTTCGACACCACGCTGCGCGACGGCGCGCAGACCAACGGCGTCGATTTCACGCTTGCCGACAAGCTGGCGATCGCCGGCATGCTCGACGAAATCGGCATCGACTATGTCGAGGGCGGCTACCCGGGCGCCAACCCGACCGACACCGAGCTGTTCGGCAAGGACCGCAAACTCGACACCACGTTCACCGCCTTTGGCATGACGCGGCGGCCCGGCCGCTCTGCCTCGAACGATCCGGGGCTTGCGGCGCTGCTCGAGGCCAAGGCCGATGCGATTTGTTTCGTCGCCAAGTCCTGGGACTATCACGTCAAGGTCGCGCTGGAGACGACGGAAGAAGAAAACCTCGCCTCCATCCGCGACAGCGTGCGCGCCGCCAAGGCCAAGGGCCGCGAAGTGCTGCTCGATTGCGAGCATTTCTTCGACGGCTACAAGGCCAATCCAAAATACGCGCTGGCCTGCGCCAAGGCTGCCTATGACGAGGGCGCGCGCTGGGTGGTGCTGTGCGACACTAATGGCGGCACGCTGCCGCATGAGGTGGAAAAGATCGTCGGCGAGGTCTGCAAGGTTATTCCGGGCGACCACGTCGGCATCCATGCCCATAACGACACCGAGCAGGCGGTGGCGAATTCTTTCGCCGCCGTGCGCGCCGGTGCGCGGCAGATCCAGGGCACGCTCAACGGCCTGGGCGAGCGCTGCGGCAACGCCAATCTCGTGTCGATCATCCCGACGCTGAAGCTCAAGCCGGAATTCTCGGCGAAGTTCGACGTCGGCGTCTCCGATGCGCAACTCAAGAAACTGGCGCAGGTTTCGCACGCGCTCGACGAAAGGCTCAACCGCGGCGCCAACCGGCACGCGCCCTATGTGGGCGAGAGTGCTTTTGCCACGAAGGCCGGCATCCATGCCTCCGCCATCATGAAAGATCCGGCGACCTATGAACACGTCGCCCCCGGCAGCGTCGGCAACAAGCGCAAGGTGCTGGTCTCGGAACAGGCAGGCAAGTCCAACATCCTGGCCGAGCTCGACCGTGTCGGCCTGAAAGTGGACAAGAACGACCCGCGCATCGGCCGCCTGTTGGAGGTGGTCAAGGAGCGCGAGACGGCCGGCTATGCCTACGAGGCGGCGGATGCCTCGTTCGAAATTCTGGCGCGCCGCACGTTCGGCACCGTGCTGAATTATTTCGACGTCACCCAGTTCGACGTCAACGTCGAGCAGCGCAACAATGCCAAGGGCGAGCGCGTCACCGTCACGCTCGCCGTGGTCAAGGTAAAGGTCGGCAAGGACAACATGATCTCGGCGGCAGAAGGCAACGGCCCGGTCAACGCACTCGACCGCGCGCTGCGCAAGGATCTTGGCCAGTATCAGAAATACATCGATGGCCTCAAGCTCACCGACTATCGCGTGCGTATCCTCAATTCCGGCACCGAGGCGGTGACGCGCGTGCTGATCGAGAGCGAGGACGAGAACGGCGAGCGCTGGACGACGATCGGCGTGTCGCCCAA
>JBOHII010000158.1:0-2117 GCA_050725955.1 Pseudolabrys sp.
TGCTGCAACTCCAGCCGCTCGTCACGCGACAGCACCCGTTCGTAGCGAGGCCAGCTTTGCGCAAACGGTTCGGCCCCGCGCAAGCGGTCGGCCAGATGGCCGATCGCCAAGGCATAGGCCTCAGCCGGGTTGTACCGCATGATGACGCGGAAATTCGGCAGCATTAGGAAACCGGGCCCTTGCACCCCGGCGGGGATCAGCAGGAAGGCGCGGTCGCCCGGGCGCGGGAACGGCTTGCTGCCGGGGCGCATGAGCCCGCGCCGTTCCCATTCGCGGATCGTCAGGGTGCGCGCGCGGCCGGCCAGCAGAAAATTGAAATTCGCCGGCACCACCACTTCGTAGCCCCAGGTCTGCCCGCTGATCCAACCGTCCTTCTTAAGATTGTTGGCGGTCGAGGCAACCAGGTCGGGCACCGAGTCGACCACGTCGCGGCGGCCGTCGCGGTCGAAATCCACAGCGTATCTCTCAAACGCCGTCGGCATGAATTGCGTTGGCCCAAAAGCGCCGGCCCAGGAGCCGACCATCCGGCCGGGCTTGACGTCGCCGCGCTGGAGTATCTCCAGGGCAGAAAGAAATTCGTCGCGGAAATAATTCTGCCGGCGGCCGATGCAGGCGAGCGTGGCGGTGGATCGGATCACGGGGCGCTCTCCGCCGAGCGTGCCGTAATCGGTCTCCACGCCCCAGATCGCGGCGATGACGTAGCGGTCGACGCCATAGATGCGCTCGACCGCATCGAAGGTCGCGCGATATTTCTGCAAGAGCGCGCGGCCCTGCCCGATGCGTGCGTCGTTCACCAACAAGTCGAGATAGTCCCAGAACGATTTGGTGAATTCCGGCTGGTCGTCGAGCAGGTCCATGATGCGCAGGTCCGGCGTCAACGCTGCGGTGTAGCGCACGAAAGTTCCGCGCGTGACGCCGCGCAGGGCGGCCAGCGGCCACAGGCGTTCGAGGCAGGCATGGAAATTCGCCGCTGCCGCGCGGATCGCCGCGGCGGTCATGCGCGGGTCGCCGGACGAACCGGATCGGCCGCTCCAGCCCGGCGCGTTGGCCGGCGGCGCGACCGCGGCCGGCGTGATCGTCCCGGTTACCCCGGAAAAGCGGATATCCCGCGGCTGCCCGATCGCAGCGCTGCCGGCGGCCGCCAGCAGCAGGACGGCAAGAAGAAAAGACCGCGACTTTCGTATGCCACGCCAGCTCACTCGATACATCCTCGCGCCCTTTATGGGTGCCTGGATATCGTTTCGACCACGTTAATGGCCCTTAACCTGGATCGCCATCTGGACCCAAGCCCGGCAGCATGCTTTGTGCTGGTTCGGACGAATCGTTACCTAACCTCGCATGACACATATTCGCAAAGCCATATTCCCGGTCGCCGGCCTCGGCACCCGCTTCCTGCCGGCCACTAAGGCCATGCCGAAGGAAATGCTCCCCGTCGTGGACCGGCCGCTGATCCAGCATGTGGTCGACGAGGCGCGCCAGGCCGGCATCGAGCATTTCATCTTCGTCACCGGCCGTCATAAGGCGGTGATCGAAGACCATTTCGACCGCCAGTTCGAGCTCGAACTGACCCGGGTGGAGCGCGGCAAAAAAGCCGACCTGGCACTTTTATCGCAGGACCTGCCGGAGCCGGGCACCTTCAGTTTCACCCGCCAGCAGTCGCCGCTCGGCCTCGGCCATGCAATCTGGTGCGCGCGCGAATTGGTCGGCCACGAGCCGTTCGCGCTGCTGCTGCCCGACGTGCTGGTTCAGAATGAGCGTGGCTGCCTCGCGCAGATGATCGACGCCGCCGAGGACCTCGACGACAACGCCAATATCATTGCGGTCGAGGAAGTGCCGGCCGACCGCATTCACATGTATGGCGTGGTCGGCGTCGGCAAGCCAAAGGGCAAGGCCTTCGCCATCACCAAAATGGTCGAGAAGCCGAAAGCGGCCGAGGCGCCATCCAATCTTTCCATCACCGGGCGCTACATCTTGCAGCCGCAGATCTTCGATCTCCTGGAAAAGCAGGCGGCCGGCACCGGTGGCGAAATCCAGCTCACTGACGCGATGATGGCGCTCGCGCGGACACAGCCGTTCTACGGCCTCAAATTCGCCGGCCGCAGCTTCGACTGCGGCTC
>JBOHII010000159.1:0-2322 GCA_050725955.1 Pseudolabrys sp.
GCGGTCTCGACGCTGCGCATGGTCAATTCGACGCTCAAGAACGCCGACATCGAGGCGCGGGGGCAGGGCAAGCCGCCGCTTGGCGACGCCGAAGTGCTGCCCGTGCTGCAGAAGATGATCAAGCAACGCCAGGAATCGGTCGAGCTTTATCAAAAGGGCAATCGCGCCGACCTGGTCAAGCATGAGCAAGAAGAGATCGCCATCATCTCCGGCTATTTGCCGAAACAAATGTCCGAGGCCGAGATGGCGACCGCCATCGACGCCGCCATCAAGGACACCGGCGCCGCCGGCATGAAGGACATGGGCAAGGTGATCGGCGCCTTGCGCGGCAAATATGCCGGGCAGATGGACATGGCGAAAGCCAGTGCCTTGGTGAAGGCCAAGCTGCAATAGCGGGCATAGCCCCCACTTTGTTCATTCCCGCGCAAGCGGGAATCCAGAGCCGCGATCACAATCATAGAGCAAGTAAGTGCTGGGTCCCCGCTTGCGCGGGGACGAACGGAGAGATTCGGCTACGCAATTTTCTCTGCCGCCTTCGCCAATACACCCGCCAGCCGCTCAGCCCAATATCGCTGGCCCGTATCCTCACCGATCAAATCCTGGCGGATTTCGATCGCCACATGCGGAATGCCGCGCCGCTCGCCATGCACCGGAATGGTGTAGTCGGTCTCGTCGTCCACGGTGTACGGCTCGTTGTCGCCGACGGTGAGCCCGCTTTGGCCGCGCAGCAACGCAAGCAGTGCGCCGGAGAACGCGTGGTGGCGATTATAGAGCACGCCGATCTGCCATGGCCGCGCAAAGCCGGCATAGATGGGGGTGAAGCTGTGCAGCGAAATCAGGATCGCCGGGCGCTGCGCTTTTTTTCGCGCGTCGAGATGGCGGGCGATGGTGTCGTGATAGGGCAGAAAAATTTCGCCCCGGCGTAGCTCTGCGTCCGGCGCGGACAAATTTTCATTGCCGGCGATCCGCGTTCCTTCGCTCTCGACGACGATCGACTCTGGCGTGCCCGGCGGCCGGTTGCAGTCGATCACCAGCCGCGAATAAGGCTGCATGACGAGACGGGCGTCGAGCCGGTCGGCGAGCTCACGCCCGACGCCGGCAATACCGATGTCCCAAGCGATGTGACGCAGGCGGTCGGCCTCGTTCAGGCCGAGGTCGTGCAGCCGGCGCGGAATGCGGCGTCCGGCGTGGTCGCACACCAGCAGCAACCGCGAGGCGCCGGCGGCGTTATATTCGATCACCGCCGGCGGTTCGTCCGGAGCCAAAAGCCTTAACGTCGCGGCCGTCATGACCTCGCTGCCTCATCAAACGGCATTCGCTGCCCACGAATTCAACACCAATTCGGCCGATTTCCCATTACGCTACGGCCGACCCATCCCGCCACGAAAGCACAGGCTGCGATGTTGATCAGGATCGGCTTCGACATTGCTTACACCGCGCCGCAGCCGACGCCCATGGTGGTGATGCTCAGCGTGCATCCGTCGCGCGTCGCCGACCTGCTGCAGCCGGAAAATATCATTTGCGATCCGCCGGCGCCGATCCATTACTATCACGACAGTTTCGGCAACTTTTGCGGCCGCCTGGTGCTGCCGAAAGGTCGCGTGGTGCTGAGCAACCGCGCAACCGTGCGCGACACCGGCTCGCCCGACGTCGTGGCGCCCGACGCGCAGCAAATTCCGGTCGAGCAACTCCCGGATGAAATCATCTTATTCCTGCTGCCCAGCCGCTACTGCGAGATCGACCGCATGATGGATCTGGCCTGGAGCCTGTTCAAGGATACGCCGCTCGGATGGCGGCGGGTGCAGGCGATCTGCGACTATGTGTACGGTCACGTGACCTTCGGTTACCAATTCGCCGCCGCCACCAAGAGCGCGCATGACGTGCACGCTGAACGGCGCGGGGTGTGCCGCGACTTCGCGCATCTCGCGGTGACGCTGTGCCGCTGCATGAATATTCCGGCGCGTTATTGCACCGGCTATCTCGGCGACATCGGCGTTCCGCCGGACGACACGCCGATGGATTTCAGCGCCTGGTTCGAAGTCTATTTGTCCGGCCGCTGGTACACCTTCGATGCCCGCCACAACACGCCGCGCATCGGGCGCATCCTGATGGGGCGCGGCCGCGACGCTGCCGATGTACCGCTCTCCACCACCTTCGGGCGCACCGAACTCAGCGGCTTTAAGGTCTACACCGACGAGGTGATCGGGGCTTAGAGCGTTTTAGGTTTAAATGGAAACAGAGCCGCGAACTCAGCGCGCTCCCTCTCCCAGCTGGGGAGAGGGTTGGGGTGAGGGGGTTCCTGAATCTCGTAGGCCATAACCC
>JBOHII010000160.1:0-6909 GCA_050725955.1 Pseudolabrys sp.
GGGGAGAGGGTTGGGGTGAGGGGGTTCCTGAATCTCGTAGGCCATAACCCCTCACCCGGATTGCTTCGCAATCCGACCTCTCCCTATGGGAGAGGTGAAGCGTGCGCGCTGCGATTCAATCTGAAACAAAAACGATCTAGAGTTTAGTCCACAGGGGTTGACGCATTTTCCGCTCGTTCCCGCGCAAGCGGGAATCCAGTGCTTAGGGCTCTGGGTCCCCGATTGCGCGGGGACGAACGGAGAAGGTGACTGAGATCGCCGCGCGCGATCCCAGGATCATTTTGCATGAAGAGGCTTCCGGGGATGGCGCCTGGCCGGCGTCACTTCTTCTCCAGCATCAATTGCCCCTGCTGGCCGATGACGCGCTGGGCGGCGTGGGCGAATTTCGCCAACAGCCAAGGCAGCGTCACCTCGAGCCGCACCGCGCCCTCGTAGACGTCGAGCACGCCGTGCGCGCGCTGGCCGAGCGCGGCGGCGCGGAAGGCGAGACGGTCGCCGCTCCACTCCTCCTGCTCGAGCGCGATCAGCCAGGCGAACTCGGCCTTGGCGCGGCCGAGGCCCTCCTTGATGCGGCGCAGCGCCTCGTCCTTGCCGAGGCGGTGCGGAATGACGACGACGAGCGGCTCCGACATGGGACGTTCCTTGGGGCGCTTGCTTGGCGCCCCGGTGCATGTGGGGATGGCGTCGGCGCGGCGAAAGGGCCGTGCTAGGCTGGCCGCGCCATGATGAAGCGCGAGAATTTCCCGGTCGGCAACATCTACGTGCCGGTCAAGCGGCGGGCGACGCTCGATCCGCAGCGCGTGCATGAAATCGCCGAAAGCATGCTCAAGGAAGGCCAGCAGACGCCGATCAAGGTGCGCGCCGACGGCGACCGTTTCGTGCTGATCGAGGGCCTGCACCGCCTGGAAGCCGCCAAGGCGCTGGGCGAACAAACCATCGTCGGCTTCCGGGTGGACGCGCGGAAGCATTGATCCGCCGCGGCTTTGCCATAATCCCGCCGCCCGGAATGGTATGCTTGCCCCTCGGGGGACGGGAGGTTTGTCATGCGTATCCGCCGCCTTGCTGTCGCGCTCGCCGCCGGTTTTGCGGCGCTGGCGTTCAATGCCGCCCGCGCCGAGATCCTCGTCCATGTCGACAAGGCCGCGCAGGTCATGACCGTCACCATCGACGGCGCGCAGCGCTACGTCTGGAAGGTGTCGACCGGCATCGGCGACTACGATACGCCGAACGGCAATTTCCAGGCATTCCGCATGGAGCGCGACCACTTCTCCAAGGAGTGGGACGACGCGCCGATGCCCTATTCGATCTTTTTCACGCAGCAAGGCCACGCCATTCACGGCAGCCTGGAGGTCAAGCATCTCGGCCGCCCCGCCTCGCACGGCTGCGTGCGGCTGTCGAAGGAGCACGCCGCCATCCTTTACGCGCTGGTCGAGGCGCAGGGGCTCAAGGCCACGCACGTCGTGCTGACCGGCGAGATTCCCGGCAGCAGCGCCCCGGTGGTCGCGCGCCGCGCGCCGCAGCCCAATTATGACCGCGCAGCGCAGCCGAGTTATGACCGGCCGGCGCAGCCGAGTTATGACGATGGATACGTCGCGCCGCCGCGCGATCAACTGCGCGACGTCCGCGTCTATCGCGATTACCGCAACGACCCGGACTATCGGGACTATCGCGAACAGCCGCGCTATTTTTATTACCGCGGCCAGGCCTATGTTTACGAGCGCGATCCGCCTTACGCGGCGCGCCGCTACGGCCGGGGCGTTTACCCAGACGGCTGGTGAGCCGCGGCAGGACGCGCAGCGGACAAACGCGCATGATCCGCAAGCTCAAAGCCGGCAAGTGGCGGCTCTATTCCCGGAAAATCAATCCGAAGACCGGCAAGCGGCGCAACCTCGGAACTTTCACATCGCGCAAAGCCGCCGAAAAGCACGAACGCGCCATCCAGTATTTCAAGCGACATTGACCGGCGCAGCCTGCGCGAATGCAACGCACCATGGTGCGGTGCCTAACGTCGCGCGGCGTCCGCGCGCGCCCGCTGTTTACGGGCGATCCAACAAATGTCTATCATTCACGCCGGTTGTGGGTTTCGGGGAATTTCCGGCAAAATGTACGTCACGAGCAGCAAGCGCCTGACCATGGAGGGCGCCAAAAAAATGATGGCGACCGCCATCGGCAAGGCCACGGAGGCAGGCGTTGCGGTATCGGTCGCCATCGCCGACGGCGGCGGGCATCTGGTCTTGCTCGAGCGCATGGACGGCGGACGCTTCCACACCGTGCATTCGTCCACCACCAAGGCGGTCTGCGCGGCGTCCAACAAGCGCATGACCTCTGCGCGCGGCGCGCAGGCGCAGCAACTCGACGCCGCGCATGCGCTGGGTCTCGCGCTTGCCGCCGGCCCCGAACGCTGGACGGCGATGGAAGGCGGCTGCCCCATCATCGCCGACGGAGACTGCATCGGCGGCATCGGTGTCGCCGGCGGCGACTGGGAAACCGACGAGCGCATCGCGCAAGCGGCGGTCGAATCGATCGGCGCGGGTTGGAAATAGGCGCATGGCCGACCCGCTCCGCGTCGCTTCAATCGGCATGGGCTGGTGGTCCGACGTGCTGGCCGACGCGATCAAGCGTTCCGGCAAGCTCAAGATCGTCGCCTGCTTTTCCCGCTCGGAGCAAAAGCGCGCCGCCTTCGCCAGCAAATATGGTTGTCGCGCGGTGACGAGTTACGAGGCCATTCTCGCCGATCGGGATATCGAGGCCGTCATCAATACGACGCCGAACGACGTGCACCTGGAAACGACGCGCCAGGCGGCGGAAGCGGGAAAACATGTTTTTCTCGACAAGCCGATTGCCAATTCGGTCAGCGATGGCGCTAAGATCACCGAGTGCTGCCGCAGCGCCGGCGTGGTGCTCGCGCTCGGCTATCAGCGCCGGCGGGAAAGCCATTTCCGTTGGGTCAAGCAGCAGATCGACGCCGGCGTATTCGGCAAGATCGTCAATGCCGAGGCCAATATCAGCCGCGACCGACTCGGCCAGTTCGATCTCACGTCGTGGCGTTACACCGCCGCCGGTATGCCGGGCGGCGTGATGCTGCAAATCGGCATTCACTATGCGGATGTACTTTATTATCTGCTTGGCCCGATCAAGGCAGTGAGCGGCCAATTCGTGCGGTTGGTGCTGCCGGGCGACAACCCGGACGTCGCCAGCCTCGTATTCGAGCACGAGAGCGGCGCACTCTCCACGCTCAATGCAAGCTATGCCTCGGCATCGGAATACTATCTGATGAATATCTACGGCAAGACCGCTACCGCCTATTACGACCTGCATCGCGGCCTGAGCCTGCTCAAGCAGGGTGACAAGCAGCCGGTCGCCGTGCCCTGCGCGAAGAACGACACGCTGGCCGAGGAGTTGGAGGAATTCGCCGCGGCGGCGCGCGGCGGCAAACCGCCGGAAGTCGGCGGCGACTACGGCACGACCTCGCTTGCGGTCGTCCGCGCCGGCATCCTCTCGGCGCGCGAGGGGCGCCGGGTCGAAGTCGCGGAAATTCTCGCCACGGATTGAGCGGAAAACGGCCTCAAGCCTTGCCGGCGCGGGTAGCGAAGGCGCGGCTGCGCGCGCGCCACGTTCCGACCACATGCGCGCCAATGACCAGCGCGGCGAGACCGAAGAACAATAACGCCGGCAGCGACGAAAAGAAGATCGACAAATGTCCCTGCGACATGATCAGCGCGGTACGCGATTCGCGCTCGAGCGTCGGCCCGAGCACCAGGCCGAGCAGGATCGGCGCCACCGGAATGCGCACGCGCAGCAACAGATAGCCGGCAAAGCCGATGACCATCATCACCACCACGTCATACAGTGTATTGCGGATGGCGAAGGAGCCGACCGCGCACATCACCAGAATGCCGACCGCCAAGAGATGCGGCGGCGCCCGCAGCGCATGCACGAATAGGCGCACGCCGTACAGCTGCAACAGCACCACCACGACATAAGCGAGCAGGAACAGCAGGTAGATGTTGGCGATCACCGCCGGCTTTTCCGCAAACAGCAGCGGGCCGGGCTGGATGCCGTGGATGAGCAGCCCGCCAAGGATAATGGCCGTCGCCGGATCGCCGGGAATGCCCAAGCCCAGCAGCGGGATCATGGCGCCGCCGGTGACCGCATGGTTGGCGGCTTCCGGCGCGATGACGCCGGCGAGATCGCCCTGCCCCATGCGCTCGGGGTGCTTGTGGAAACGCTTGGCCTGGTCGTAGGCGAGGAAGGCAGCGATCGGCCCGCCGGTGCCGGGAATGGCGCCAATCACCGTGCCGATCAACCCGGAACGCAGCAGGTTCCACCAATGGCTGAGCATCAGCGCGACGGTCGGCAACTCGACCCGCACCGCCTTCGCCTCGACTTTGGCCTCGACGCCTCGCCGCCATTTTGCCAACGCCGCGATCGCGTGCGGCACCGCGAATAGCCCGATCATCGCCACCAATAGATCGACGCCCTGCAGCATCGTGACGGTGCCAAAAGTGAATCGCTCCATGCCGTCGATCGGGTCCTGGCCGATGGTCATGACCATCAAGCCGAGCACGCCGCCGATCATGCCGCGCACCAGCGATTTCTCCGCCAGCCCGCAGATCGTCGACAACCCGAATATGACCAGCGCGGTAATCTCCGCCGGGCCGAAGGCCAGCGCAACGCGCGCCAGCACCTGCACCGAGACCAGCATGATGAGCAGGCTCAGGATTCCGCCGATGCCGGCCGCGACCGTCGCAGTGCCGATGGCGAGGCTGGCCTGGTTGTTTTTCGCCATCATGTGGCCGTCGAAGACGGTCGCCGCCGCCGAAGGCGTGCCGGGCACGCCGATCAGGATCGCCGAGATAGCGCCGCCGGTCATGCCGCCGATATAGGTGGACAGCATGGCGGCGATCGCCGGTTCGTTGCCCATGCCGAAAGTGAGCGGCAGCACCATGGCGAGCGCCATGCTGTAAGTGAGCCCGGGGATCGCCCCGAAAATCAGCCCGACCACCGAGCCGAACAGCGTGGCGGCCAGAACCTGCCAGGTCGCCGCCGCGTGCAGCGCCGTGATGATGGCGTCCATGAACTTAGAATCCGATCCAGCTAGATTAACTCAGCGGTTGCCTGACATTTTCCTTGGCGTAGGATCTCTTCCGACCTTCCTTCGCCCGCCGAAGCGGGCTTCGCGAAGGCGGAAACCGGTCCCCATTTTTCGGGATCATGCGCTAGAACCAATCGACGATCATGCCATGCGGCAGATAAACGCCCATCGCCTTGCCGAGGATCAGCCAGATTCCGAAGGCGAGGCCGAGCGACATGCCGAAGATCAGCCGCGGCGAGCGCTTGTTGAGAACGAAGACGAGGAATGCCGCGCAGGAGACGGCGGTGCCGACCACAAAGCCGAACCACGCCATGAGCGCGACATAGCAGCCGAGAAATCCGAAGGTAGCGGCCAGCGCCCAGGTTTCGATGCGACCGAATCTCGCCGCGTCATTGCCGTCGGCGCCCGGCTCGGTGGCGGCGAAGCTGCCCGCGATCATCAGCACGGACAGCACCGCCAGCAGCACGCCCATGGCGAGGGGAAAGCCGCGCGGACCGACGCGACCGGCCTCGCCGGCGGCATCCGGAACGGTCCAGTAAACGCCGGCGATCCAGACCACGGCGACCAGCAGCAGAATGGCGCCGGCCAACCGGTCGGTTTTTGACCACGTCACGCTGGCGATCTCACTTCTTTTTGTCGAGGCCAATCTTCTGCATCAGCGTGCCGATTTCCTTGTCGTCGGTAGCAATCTCCTCGCCGAACGCCTTGGCCGGCAAAAAGGCCGGCACGAAGCCGAGCTTCTGCGCCGCCTGCTGGAATTCCGGCGACGCGACCGCTTCCTTGGCGGCTTCTTGCAGCTTGGCAACCACGGCCGGCGGTGTCCCCGCAGGCGCCGCCAGTCCGCGCCACATCGACAGATCGAGCCCGGTGGCGCCGGCCTTGTCGCAGGTCGGCGCGTTGATGCCGGCAACTGTGACGTCCTTGCTGGTCACGCACAGGACTTCCAAAGTGCCGCCCTTGACGTGCGTCATGATTTCGCTCGGCCAGCGCAACGCACCGTCGACGCGCCCGGCCAACAATTCGGCGACTTCGCGCCCCTGCCCACCCGGGATGAAATTCACCTCCAGCCCGAGCCGGTTGAACATAGCGGCCGAGGCAATGTGAGTGAACGAGCCGAGGCCGCCGACCATGATGTTGAGCTTCTTGCCGGATTTCTTTGCCGCATCGACCATGTCCTTCAGCGTCTTCCAGCCCGACTCCGGGCGCACGACGAACACCGGCAATTCCATGCCAACGCGCGCGATCGGCGTGAACGCCTTGTAGTCGAACGGGATGTGACCGCTGTAATGGGTGGTGGTGATCGAGTTGGAATTCCAGACGATGTTGTAGCCGTCCGGCGCGGTGCTATGAACGTAATTGTAGCCGATGGCGCCGCCGCCGCCCTTGCGCGCGACCGCGACTACGGGCGAGCCGAGCTTCTTCGACATCTGGTCGGCCAGCACCTGGCCGACGGTCTGCGCCGAGCCGCCAAACAGAATGGTCATCTCGACCGGCTTTTCCGGAAATTCCGCGCGTGCCGGCGCTGCCACCGCAGCCAGCAGCACCGACGCGAACAGCGGCGCGGCATAGCGATTTATGGTTCTCATGGCTTGTTTCCTCCCGCCTTGTTATCGACTTCCAGACCTTCAACCGGCCCCTCCACCCAGTCGCTGCGGCTTGCGGACGCAGGCAAACGCATTGCGACGGCAATTGCCGCACTGACGCAGGCTATAGCTTCAGGCAGCAAGGTCAATCGGCTGCGCGGCCGGTTAGCCGAGATGGGCAACGCCGAGCGCGGCCTCGCCGCGGTCGAGGATCAGCGGCACGATCAGGTC
>JBOHII010000161.1:0-7300 GCA_050725955.1 Pseudolabrys sp.
CGGCCTGAAGGTGCAGACCATCCACGCCTTCTGCACGCGGCTGCTGCACCAGTTTCCGTTCGAGGCCAATGTGGCGGCGCGTTTCACCGTGCTGGACGACGCCGCGACCACGCAATTGCTCGACCAGATCACTTTGGCTGTGCTGCTCGAGGCCGCGGCCACGCCGGACAGCGCGCTCGGCCGGGCGCTGGCGAGCGCGATCGTGGTTGCCGCCGACCAGACCTTCATGGGGGTGATCGGCGATGCCATCCGCGAGCGCGACGCCATCACCGCCTGGATGGCCCGCGCCGGCAGCATCGACAAGGCGATGGCCGAGTTGTCGAAGACCTTCGGTCTTGCGCCCGACGACACACTTGAATCGGTCGAGCAGGAGTTCTTTTCCCGTTCGTTGATTCCGGCGGCGGAATGGCCGGCGCTGGTCGAAGTCCTTGATTCCGGCTCGGCCGGCGACAGGAAGCACGTCGCCGCGCTCGAGGCCGCGCGCGCAGCCAGCGGCCGCGAAAGGATCGATCATTATCTAAAGGTCTTTTGCACCACCGAACTCGCGCCGCGCAAAAATATCGTCACCAATTCGATTGCCCGGAACCATCCCGAGTGGTTCGCGCGCCTCCTCGCCGAGCAGGACCGCGTTTGCGCCTTGCTCGCACGCGAACGCGCACTTGCCGCGCGCGAGCGCACCCGTGCCCTCGTCACCATCGCGGCGGAAGTCATCATCCGCTACACCCGCGAAAAGGAGCGCCGCGCGTTGCTCGACTACGACGACCTGATCGACAAGACGCTCGACTTGTTCGCGCGCTCGTCCGCCGCCTGGGTGCTCTACAAGCTCGATCTCGGCATCGACCACGTGCTGATCGACGAGGCGCAAGACACCAGCCCCAAGCAATGGAAGATCGTGCGCACCATCGTCTCCGAATTCACCCCCGGCGGCGCGCGGGCGAACACGCGGCGCACGGTGTTCGCGGTCGGCGACGAGAAGCAATCGATCTTCTCGTTCCAGGGCGCGGCGCCGCGCGCCTTCGACGAGATGCGGCGCGTCTTCGGCCGGCAGTTCGACACGCCCGAGCAGGGCTGGCGGTTTCTGCGCTTCCACCACTCGTTCCGCTCCGGCGAGGCCGTACTCGGCGGCGTCGATCGCGTTTTCGCCGCGCAGGACATCTTCGCCAGCATCACCACCGACACCGCCGGCGTGCCGCCGCACATGGCGCTGCCCGACGCCGCACCCGGGCTGGTCGAACTATGGCCGCTCATTGCGCCGGCCGAGCGAAAGGAAATCGAAGGCTGGGACGCGCCATTCGACACGGAAAACGAGCAAAGCCCGCGCGTCGTGCTGGCCGGGCGCATCGCCGCGCATGTCAAACTGTGGATGGCGCGCGGGCAAAAGCCCGGCGACGTGCTCGTATTAGTGCGCCAGCGCGGGCCGCTGTTCGAGGCGATCATCCGCGCGCTGAAAAATGCCGGCATCCCGGTCGCCGGCGCCGACCGGCTGGTGCTCACCGAACATATCGCGGTGATGGACCTGGTCGCGCTTGCCGATTGCCTGCTGCTGCCGGACGACGATCTCGCGCTGGGATGCGTGCTCAAAAGCCCGCTGTTCGGACTGAGCGAAGAGCAATTGTTCGACATCGCCTTCGACCGCAAAAGCTCGCTGCGCGCGAGCTTGCGCGCCAAGCCCGCCTTTGCCGCAGCCGATCGCGCGCTTGACGATCTCGCACAGGCTGCGCGCGAGCTTTCGCCGTTTTCCTTCTTCGCGCATATACTGGGGAGCAAGCGCGGGCGCGCGAAATTTCTCGCCCGCCTCGGCGCGGAAGCAAACGACGCGCTCGACGAATTCCTGAACCTGGCGCTCGACTATGAGACGCGCGAGACGCCGTCGCTGCAAGGCTTCGTCAACTGGCTGCGCGCCGCGCAAAGCGAAGTCCAACGCGACATGGAAATGGTGCGCGACGAAGTGCGCGTGATGACCGTGCACGGCGCCAAGGGGCTGGAGGCCAATACCATCATTCTTGCCGACACCACCACCAGGCCGACGGGTCCGAAGGATCCGCCGCTGCTGCCGCTGGCGAATGGCGCTTTGGTTTGGGCGACCGCGCGTGCCGAAGATGCCGGCGCGATGAGCGAGGCCCGCGCGCTGGCGCAAACCGAGGCGCGCGACGAATACCGGCGGCTGTTGTACGTGGCGATGACGCGCGCCAAGGAGCGGCTGGTGATCGCCGGTACGCAAGGCCGCAACAAGATTCCCGACGGCAGCTGGTATCGGCTCGTCGAGCAGGCGTGGACACCCGAATGCGTCGCCGAGCCGGCCGACGACGGCGCCGGCGAGGTGCTGCGCTATCGCAAAGGAACATCGCCGCCGCAGACGACCGGACCAACGCCGGCTTCCGCCGCGATCAAGCCGGGTTCTGTGCCGGCATGGCTGACAGCGAACGCTAGCTCTGAAATTTCTGCCGTGCGCACGCTGACGCCCTCGAGTGCCGAGGATGACGCCGCCCGCCCCCCTGTCCGCGGCGGCCGTGGCGACGCGCTGCTGCGCGGGTCGCTGGTGCACCGGCTGCTGCAATCGCTGCCGGATATCCCCGCCGCAAAACGCCGGAAGGCGGCCGCCGACTATCTCGCCCGAGCCGGCAAAGACCTGACGCCCGAACAGCGCGAGAAGATCGCCGAACAAGTGATGCTCGTGCTCGAGCATCCGGGCTTCTACGAGCTGTTTGCACCCGGCAGCCGCGCCGAAGTGCCGATCGTCGGCCGCATTATCCGCGACGGGGAAACCATCCGCGTTCCCGGCCAGGTCGACCGCCTGGTCGTGACGGAAAAGTCTGTTCTGATTGCCGATTTCAAGACCGATCGCGACGTGCCCGGCGGAATCGAAGAGGCCCGGCCGAAATATGTCGAGCAGCTCGCGCTCTACCGTGCCGTGCTCGCAAAATTGTATCCGGACAAGCCCGTGCGCGCCGCCCTGGTCTGGACCGAAGTCCCTGATCTGATGGAACTTTCCGCCGCGATGCTGGATGCCGCCTTGGCGCGCATCACCTCCGCGCGATAGCGCCTTGACGCTGCGGGACGGCGTTCATAGGTTCCTGCTCCAACATTTCTTGCGCCGCGATTCTGCGCTCCCAATCCAATACGAGGTAATTCCCATGGCCGTCGGCAAAGTGTCGGACGCAAGTTTCGAATCGGATGTTCTGAAGTCTTCCGGGCCGGTGGTCGTCGATTTCTGGGCGGAATGGTGCGGTCCCTGCCGCATGATCGGGCCGGCGCTGGAAGAGATCGCCGGACAGCTGGGCGACAAGGTCAAGATCGTCAAGTTGAACGTCGACGAGAACCCGAATACCGCGGCGAAATACGGCATCATGTCGATTCCGACTTTGATGCTGTTCAAGAACGGCGAGATCGCCTCGCGCCAGGTCGGCGCCGCGCCGAAGCAGAAGCTGCATCAATGGATTAGCGGCGCGGTCTGACGCGCCATCACGCGGCGAAAAACGGCCGGCCATTGCGCCGGCCGCTTTCGTTTCAGGCCGGAAAGGTGCCGTTTTCGCGCAAGACGTCGCCGGCGAGATAGAGCGAGCCGGTGATCAGGATGCGCGGCGGCGGATCGAGATCGAGTTTGCGGGCCGCATCGAGCGCTTCAACGAGATTGTCGCGGCTGGTGGCGGGCAGGCCGATGGCGCGCGCCACATCGGCGACGGATTCGGCGGTAAGCCCTTTTTCCGCGCCCGGTACCGGCACCGCGATCATGCGCCGGGCCAAGCCGGTGAAATTGCGCAAGAAACCTTCGCAGTCCTTGCTCGCCAGCATGCCGACGATCAGCACCAGCGGCCGCGACACGCGCTCCTCGAGGTCGGCAAGCGCCGCCGCGATGGCGCGCCCGCCATCCGGGTTATGCCCGCCATCGAGCCATAATTCGCTGCCGGCGGGAATGAGCTCGACCAGCCGGCCGGCGGCGAGCCGTTGCAGCCGCGCCGGCCAATCGGCCTTGACCATGCCGGCCTCGTACGCCGCCGGTGCGATTTTCAGCGCCTTGATTGCGCGCAGCGTTGCGATGGCGAGCCCGGCATTCTCAAATTGGTGGCGGCCGTAAAGCTTCGGCGCCGGCAGATCGAGCAGGCCGGCGTCGTCCTGATAGACCAGCCGCCCGCGTTCCTCGGTCGCGGTCCAGTCCTCGCCGGCGATTTTCAGCGTCACATTGAGCCTGCCCGCCTGTCGCTCGATTGCGCCCAGCGCGTCGCGCGCCTGCGCAGCGACGATGGCCGGCGCACCGCGCTTGAGAATGCCGGCCTTCTCGTGCGCGATCTTGTCGAGCGTGTCGCCGAGAAAATCCGTGTGATCGATGGCGATGCGGGTGATAACGCTCGCCAGCGGATGGTCGATCACATTTGTCGCGTCCAAGCGCCCGCCCAGTCCGACTTCCAACAACAGAACATCGGCCGGATGACGCGCGAACAACAACAGACCGACCGCGGTCGTGATCTCGAACACCGTTATCGGCGCACCGGCATTGACGCGCTCGCATTCTTCCATCGCCGCCGTCAGTTCGGCGTCTGAAACCAGTTTGCCTTCGTTCGGCGCGCCCAGCCGATAACGCTCGTTGAATCGCACCAGATGCGGAGAGGTGTAAACATGCACGCGTTTGCCGGCGGCTTCCAGGATCGCGCGCAGGAAGGCGACGGTAGAGCCCTTGCCGTTGGTGCCGGCGACGTGGATGACCGGCGGCAATTTGCGTTCGGGATGATCGAGCGCGGCCAGCAACCGCTCGATGCGCTCGAGCGACAAATCGATGCGCTTGGGATGCAGCCCGGCGAGCCGCGCAATAATAGGGTCGATGGAGGTCATAGTGTCCGAGCGCATCCAAAAATAGTCGAAACGCGAAGTCTCTCCGTTCGTCCCCGCGAAAGCGGGGACCCAGGGTCATATTGCCGAGACTCTGAGGTTTCGTCCCCTGGATTCCCGCTTACGCGGGAACGAACGACTGGAACATGGCCGATGGGCGGTTGCCTACGCGTGCGCCGGAACCGGCAGTTGCGGCAGCGCACCCGGGGCCGGCGCCTTGGTCAATAGCCGGCACAATTCGGCGAGCGTCGTGCGCAATTTGTGCCGGTGCACGACCATGTCCACCATGCCGTGCGCCGTGAGATATTCGGCGCGCTGGAAGCCTTCCGGCAATTTCTCGCGGATGGTCTGCTCGATCACGCGCGGGCCGGCAAAGCCGATCAGCGCGCCCGGCTCCGCGATCTGCACGTCGCCGAGCATGGCATAGGAGGCGGTAACGCCGCCGGTGGTCGGATTGGTCAGCACCACGATGTACGGCTTTTTCGCCTCGCGCAGCATCTGCACGGCAACAATGGTGCGCGGCAACTGCATCAGCGACAGAATGCCCTCCTGCATACGGGCGCCGCCGGAGGCCGCGAACATGATGAAGGGCGTTTCCTTTTGCACCGCGATCTCCAACCCCTTGATCACCGCCTCGCCTGCCGCCATGCCGAGCGAACCGCCCATGAAATCGAAGTCCTGCACCGCGATGGTCACCGGCAATCCGTCGAGCTTGCCGAGACCGAGCTTCACCGCGTCATGCAGGCCGGTCTTGGTCTTTGCATCCTTCAACCGATCGGCATAGCGGCGTTCGTCGCGGAACTTGAGCGGATCGACCGGCACCTCCGGCACGCCGATGTCGAGCCAAGTGCCGCCGTCGAACATCTGCTTGAGCCGCGCCGGTGCCGAGATGCGCATGTGATAGTTGGAACTCGGAATGACGAACTGGTTCGCCTCGACGTCCTTGTAGAACACGAGCTGGCCGGTCTCCGGACATTTGATCCAGAGATTTTCCGGCGTCTCGCGACGCAGGAAGCTGCGTATTTTCGGGCGGACGACGTTGGAAATCCAGTTCATGCTTTGCCTATATAGCCTCGATTCGGCAAAATTATAGCCGGTTTGGCCGGTCGATATTTATTCCGCGGCAACATTGCGGGCGGCCCGCACGCCTTGCGCGAGCGAAGAGACGAGCGAAGTGACCGCCTGCACTGTGCCGGCACCGGCCTTGCCGTCCTTGCCGAGGCTCAAGCGCAAGGCTTCGACCAGCGCGGAACCGACCACCACGCCGTCGGCGTCCTGCGCGATGACACGCGCCTGTTCGGCGGTCTTGACGCCGAAGCCGACGGCGACCGGCAATTTGGTGTGCCGCTTGATGCGCACAACCGCAGAGGCGACTTTGCCGGCATCGGGCGCAGCCGCGCCGGTAATCCCGGTGATCGAGACGTAATAGACAAAGCCCGACGTATTATTAAGTATGGCGGGCAGCCGCTTATCGTCGGTGGTCGGCGTCGCCAGCCGGATAAAATTAAGGCCGGTCTTCAGCGTCGGCAGACAGAGCTCTTCATCTTCCTCCGGCGGAAGGTCAACGACAATCAAGCCGTCGACACCGGCCGCCTTGGCGTCGGCGAGAAACGTGTCCACGCCGTAGATGTAGATCGGATTATAGTAGCCCATCAGTACGATCGGGGTGGCGTCGTCGCTTTTGCGGAATTCGCGCACCATGGCAATCGTCTTTTTCATTTTTTGCCCGCCGGCAAGCGCGCGCACGCCGGCCGCCTGGATCGCCGGCCCGTCGGCCATCGGATCGGTGAACGGCATGCCCAATTCGATCACGTCGGCGCCGGCTTTCGGCAGCGCTTTAGCGATCGCCAGTGACGTATCGTAGTCGGGATCGCCGGCCATGGTGAAAGTCACCAGCGCGGCGCGGCCTTCAGCCTTGAGCGTGGCGAAGCGGCGGTCGATGCGGGTGGTCATTCTTTCTTGCTCGCAAGAAATGCCGCCACCGAATCCAAATCCTTGTCGCCGCGGCCCGACAGATTGACCACCATCAGGTGGTCCTGCGGTTTTTTTGGCGCCAGATCAAACACGCGCGCCAGGGCGTGCGCGGGTTCGAGCGCCGGAATGATGCCCTCGAGCTTGCTGCATAGCTGGAACGCCGCCACTGCTTCGTCATCGGTGGCGGAGAGAAATTTCACCCGGCCGACATCGTTGAGCCAGGCATGCTCGGGGCCAATGCCGGGATAATCGAGGCCAGCCGAAATCGAATGCGCTTCCTCGATCTGCCCGTCATCATCCATCAGCAAATAAGTCCGGTTGCCATGCAGCACGCCGGGTTTGCCGCCGGCGATGGAAGCCGCGTGCTTCTTGTCCAATCCGTGCCCGGCCGCTTCCACGCCGTAGATTTCGATTGAGCGTTCGTCGAGGAAGGGATGAAACAGGCCCATGGCATTGGAGCCGCCGCCGATGCAGGCGATGAGCGAATCCGGCAGCCGGCCTT
>JBOHII010000162.1:0-3317 GCA_050725955.1 Pseudolabrys sp.
GCCAGGAGATGAAGCGCTCGATGGAAGCGCTCATCCATCACTTCAAGCTATACACCGAAGGCTATCACGTGCCGGCCGGCGAAGTGTATGCCGCGGTGGAAGCGCCCAAGGGCGAGTTCGGCGTCTATCTGGTCAGCGACGGCAGCAACCGTCCGTATAAATGCAAAATCCGCGCGCCGGGTTTTGCGCATCTGAGCGCCATGGATTTTCTCTCGCGCGGTCACATGCTGGCCGACATCTCCGCCATTCTCGGCTCCATCGACATTGTGTTCGGCGAGGTGGATCGATGAGCGTGCGCCGTCTCGCCCCGCCGGAAATGCAGCCGAAGGGATTTTCCTTCAGCAAGGAGAATCTGGCCTGGGCCAGGCAACAGATCGCCAAATATCCGGAGGGACGCCAGCAGTCGGCGATCATCCCGCTGTTGTGGCGTGCGCAGGAGCAGGCCGGCGGATGGCTGCCGGAAGCCGCCATCCGCCACGTCAGCGAGTTCCTCGGCATGGCCCATATTCGCGGGCTGGAAATTGCGACCTTCTACACAATGTTCAATTTGGCGCCGGTCGGCAAAGTCCATGTGCAATTCTGCGGCACCACGCCGTGCCAGCTGCGCGGCGCCGACGAGATCGAAAAGGTCTGCCGCGCGCGCATCGGCGAGCAGAACCATGTGAGCAAAGACGGCAAGTTTTCCTGGATCGAGGTCGAGTGCCTCGGCGCCTGCGTGAACGCGCCGATGGTGCAGATCGGTGCGGACTATTACGAGGACCTGACGGCGGAAAGCTTCGGCAGGATTCTCGATCAGTTTGCCGCGGGCAAAACGCCCAAGCCCGGGCCGCAGATCGACCGGCAGCTTTCCGAGCCGGTCGGCGGTCCGCTCACGCTCACCGATCCAACGCTCTACGCGGCACGGAAATAACCCCATGCTCGCCGACAAGGACCGCATCTTCCGCAATCTCTACGGCCGCCACGACTGGGGCCTCAAAGGCGCGCGTGCGCGCGGCGCCTGGGACGGCACCAAGGCGATCCTGGAAAAGGGCCGCGAGGCGATCGTCAACGAGGTCAAGGCGTCCGGTCTGCGCGGCCGCGGCGGCGCCGGCTTCCCGACAGGACTGAAGTGGTCGTTCATGCCCAAGACGCTGGGCGAGCGGCCGCATTATCTGGTGATCAATGCCGACGAATCCGAGCCCGGCACCTGCAAGGATCGCGAGATCATGCGGCACGATCCGCACCTGCTGATCGAGGGCTGCCTGATCGCCGGCTGCGCCATGGGCGCGCATACCGGTTACATCTATATCCGCGGCGAGTTCATCCGCGAGCGCGAACGGCTGCAGGCGGCGATCGATCAGGCCTACGAGGCCAAGCTGATCGGCAAGAATAATGTGCACGGCTGGGATTTCGACCTCGTCCTGCACCACGGCGCCGGCGCCTATATCTGCGGCGAGGAAACCGCACTTCTGGAAAGCCTGGAAGGCAAGAAGGGCCAGCCGCGCCTGAAGCCGCCGTTCCCGGCCAATGTCGGCCTCTATGGCTGCCCGACCACGGTGCAGAACGTCGAGTCGCTCGCCGTGGTGCCCGACATCATGCGGCGCGGTGCGGCCTGGTTCGCCGGCATCGGCCGTCCCAACAATACCGGCACCAAGCTGTTCTGCCTTTCCGGCCATGTCGAGCGCCCTTGCAATGTCGAAGAGGCCATGGGCATTCCGCTGCGCGAATTGCTTGAGAAACATGCCGGCGGCGTGCGTGGCGGCTGGGATAATCTGCTCGCGGTGATCCCCGGCGGCTCGTCCATGCCGCTGGTGCCGGCCGGTGCCGATCAGTGCGGCACGCTGCTCATGGATTTCGACGGCTGCCGCGACAAGAAATCGGCGCTCGGCACCGCCGCGGTGATCGTGATGGACAAGTCGACCGACATTGTGCGTGCCATGACGCGCATCTCCTATTTCTACAAGCACGAATCTTGCGGCCAATGCACGCCCTGCCGCGAGGGCATGGGCTGGATGTGGCGCGTGCTCACGCGCATGGCGGAAGGCCGCGCGCAGAAGCGCGAGATCGACATGCTGATGCAGGTGACCACCCAGATCGAGGGCCACACGATCTGCGCCTTCGGCGACGGCGCCGCCTGGCCGGTACAGGGCCTGCTGCGGCATTTCCGTCCCGAGATCGAGCGGCGCATCGAGGAATATTCGCGCAATGCCGACGGCTATATCGGCGCGCGCGATCCCGAACTGCTCGACGCGCAGGCGGCGGAGTAGACGATGACGCAAAGCCGCCATCTCGCCCAGTTCAACATCGCGCGGATCAAATATCCGCTCGACGATCCGCGCATGCGCGAATTCGTCGACAATGTCGAACGCGTCAACGGACTGGCGGATCAGATCGAGGGTTTCGTCTGGCGGCTGCAGGATGAGAGCGGCCACGCCATGAACATGCGGGTCTATGACGATGCGCGCGTGCTGCCGAACCTGACGCTGTGGGAAAACGCCCAGGCGCTGGAACGTTTTGTGTGGCGCACGCTGCACGGCCGTTTCTACGGGCGGCGCGCGGAATGGTTCGAGCGGATCGAGACGCCGTTGGTGCTGTGGTGGGTAGCGGCCGGGCTTCGGCCGAGCATGGCGGAAGGCGTCGTACGGCTCGAGCATCTCAAGGCGAATGGGCCGGGCGACTTTGCTTTCGGCTGGGAATCGTTGAGCGATGCGCAGCTTTGGAAGACCGAGCGCGGCGGCGCGCCGGCGGAGCATGTAGCATGACCAAACTGATCGTCGACGGCAAAGAGATCGACGTTCCGGGCGAGTACACGCTGCTCCAGGCCTGCGAAACCGCGGGCGCGGAAATTCCGCGCTTCTGCTTCCACGAGCGGCTGTCGATCGCCGGCAATTGCCGCATGTGCCTGATCGAAGTGCAGGGCATTCCCAAGCCGCAGGCCTCTTGCGCCATGGGCGTGAAAGACCTCGCCCCCAACAAGGACGGCACGCCGAAACAGCTCTTCACCAAGACACCGATGGTGAAGAAGGCGCGCGAAGGCGTGATGGAATTCCTGCTGATCAACCATCCGCTTGATTGCCCGATTTGCGACCAGGGCGGCGAATGCGACCTGCAGGACCAGGCCATGGCCTATGGCATGGATTCCAGCCGTTACCAGGAGAACAAGCGCGCGGTCGAGGACAAATATATCGGCCCGCTGGTCAAGACCATCATGACGCGCTGCATTCGTTTCGCCAGCGAAGTCGCCGGCGTGCCGGAGCTCGGCGCCATCGGTCGCGGCGAAGACATGGAGATCACCACATATCTCGAACAGGCGATGACCTCGGAGCTGCAAGGCAATG
>JBOHII010000163.1:0-8659 GCA_050725955.1 Pseudolabrys sp.
CGAAATGCCACATGCTGTCGAGATTGGCGAATTCGGCGCCCATGCGGCCAAGATTGTCCCAGCTCGCGCGCAGGATTCGTTCGATCTCGGGTGCGGATTTTTCCGGGAACGCGGCCGTGAGGTTTTCCCGCGCGATGCGTTGCTCCGGCAGCAGCGTGCCGACCGTGCGCATCAACCAGCCGGCGAAATCGGCCATGCGTTCGGCATTGGCATGGCGCAGCGCCTTGAGCACGGCGACCGCCAACGCGCCGACGACCGCGTCGCCGGCGCGCTTTGCGGCGCGCCGCGCCCGCCGGATCATGCGCTTTGCATTGGGCATCAGAAATTCACGACCACCTTACCGAACACCTGCCGGCTTTCGAGCCGCGCCAGTCCTTGCTCGAAATCGGCCAGCGCGAACTCGGAGTCGATGATCGGCGCCATTCCGGCGGCGATCTTGGACAGGCAGTCGCGGATATTGCGCATGGTGCAGCCGAACGAGGCCAAAATCTTGTACTGCTGCTGGAACAGCTGCATCAGGTTGATGGTGACGGTGGGGCCTGCGGTCGAGCCGCAGGTGACCAGGCGGCCGCCGCGCTTGAGGCAGAACAGCGAGGCGTTGAAGCCTTCGCCGCCGACATGCTCGAACACCACGTCGACGCCTTTCTTGGCGGTGAGCTTGCGGACAACGCCCTCGAAGCGCTCGGTCTTGTAGTTGATGACGTGATCGGCGCCGAGCGCTTTGGCCTTCTCGGCCTTGGCGTCGTCGCCGACCGTGGTGATGACGGTGCAGCCGATGGCCTTCGCCATCTTGATCGCGACCGAACCGATTCCAGAGCCGCCGGCATGCACGAGAATGGTTTCGCCCGGCTTGAGCTTGGCATTGTCGAACAGCATGTGCTCGGTGGTGCCGAAAGCGATCGGCGCACACGCGGCATCGCGCAGCGATACGCCGGCCGGGACCGGGATCGCCAGCCGCGCCGGCAGGTTGATCAACTCGCGCGCGAAGCCGTCAATATGGAAGCCCATGATGCCGCCGACGTTCTCACACAGGTTATCGCGGCCTTCGCGGCAGGCGGCACATTGCCCGCAGGTCATGGCGCCGTACATCACCACTTTGTCGCCCGGGGCAAAGCCGCCGACGCCCGCACCGACCTTGGCGATCTCGCCGGAGGCCTCCGCGCCGACCACCAGAGGCAATTTCCGCTTGGTGAAAGCCATGCCGCGGAAGCCCCACAGGTCGAGGTGATTGAGCGCGACCGCCTTGATGCGGATTTGCAACTCGCCCTCGCCGGGCGGTGGGGGCGGGGGCACGTCGGGAAGTTCGAGCTTGCGATCGGCGATGAGGCGTAAGGCGCGCATGGCGGAGGAGGGGGCCGTCAGGCCGCCGGCTCCAGGCCCATCACCAGCGAGACGTTCTGCCCGCCGAAGCCGAAGGAATTGGAAATGGCATGGGTCACCCGCGCATCGCGCGCCGTGTTCGGCACGACGTCGAGCGGAATCGCCGGGTCCGGCACGTTGTAATTGATGGTAGGCGGAATGCGCTGGTGTTGCAGGGTGAGCAGCGTGAACACCGCCTCAACCGCTCCGGCCGCCGACAGCGTATGGCCGATCATGGATTTATTCGAGGAGATCGGAATGTCTTTCATGCGCGCGCCGAACACCGTGGAGCAGCCGAGATATTCCATCTTGTCGTTTTCCGGCGTGCTGGTGCCGTGTGCGTTGACGTAACCGATATCGGCCGGCGTGAGGCCGGCGTCGGCGATAGCGCTGGCGATGCAGCCAATGATCGGCTTGCCGTCGGGGCTCGACCGCGTGCGGTGGAACGCATCGGTCATCTCGCCGCAACCTTCCAGCACGCCGAGAATGGTGGCGCCGCGCGCCTTGGCCGCGTCGTAGCTTTCCAGCACCAGCGCAGCGGCGCCTTCCGCCATGATGAAGCCGTCTCGGTTCTTGGAGAAAGGCCGCGACGCCGCTTGCGGGCTGTCGTTGCTCGTGGACAGCGCCGAGAGCAACGAAAACCGGATCACCGCTTCGGGGCTGATCGAACCGTCGGTGCCCACGCACAGCGCGGCATCGGTCTCCCCGCGCCGGATCGCCTCGACACCGAGCTGGATGGCGGTCGCGCCCGACGCGCAGGCGGTCGACAGCGAGATCGGCGAACCCTTGCTGCCGAATTTCGCGGCCAGATGATCGGCGACCGAACCCAACAAGAAGCGCTCATGATAGTCCTTGAATTCGGAGCTCGCGCGCAGGAGATCGTCGTAGGTCACCTTGTCGTTGGCGCCGGACTTTGCCGCCACTTCGATGCGCTGGGGCCATTCGAGTTCGATCGGCGGCACCGCCAAAAACAACGGCCCGGGAAAATCGCCCTTGGCGCCGATGCCGGATTCCTCAATCGCTTCCTCGGCAGCGTATTCGGCGAAGCGTTCGGTCAGCGCCGCCGTGCTGCTGTGTGGCGGCAGAAAGTCGACGGTGCCGGCAATACGCGTGCGCAAACCGTCAGTCGGGAAACGGGTGATGGCGCGGATTCCGGATTGGCCGTCGGTGAGCTTGGCCCAATTGTCAGTCCTGCCGGCGCCGAGCGAGGTGATCACGCCACGCCCCGTCACCACCACCGTTGGCCGGCCCAACTTGTCCTTCGATGACGCCATTTTTGATCTCCCTCAGCCGGCCCGTTCGAGCAAAGCGAGGCCTTCGCCCCGCCAATGCCCGACCGCAGTGACCACGACCTGCCGCAATTCACCGGTCATCGGCTTTTCGAGGCCGGTCGAGTCACAGGGCGGAAACAGACTACCATGGTCGAGCGCGATGGACGCCAGTGCCAAATTCATCGCGAATTGCGGCTCCGGCCCATGGCCGAGATAGGAGCCGGTGGCACGCACGGCAAGGTCCGGATGCGCTGCTAGAAAAGTGCGCTCTTCGGCGGTCGCGGCCGCCGCTCCGGTTGCTCCCGAGAGCACCGCCGCATGGGCGGGGTCGATCCGTTCTTCGATCTTGTCCCACAATTGCGCGAGTTCGGCCGTGACGTCGCCGGGCGCGCGCTTGGTACGGCCGGAGTAGACCGCCGAGAGCCGCGCCAACGGTTTGACGCCGCGCGCCTCGGCATGCCGGCGCTCTTCGATCACCAGGAAGGCGCCGAGCGAGCCGACCGCGACGCCGCCTTTGTCGCCGCGCGCCCAGATCGGCGCGAAACGATCTTTCAGCAGAAATTCTGCGAACTGGTAGTGAATTAGCGTATCGTGGCGCTCGCCGTTGTAGGAGCCGCCGACCAGCGCGATATCGCTTTGCCCCGCGGCGATGCGCGCGAGCGCGACGCGCACGGCGTCGACGCCGGAGGATTCCTCGCCCATGAAGGTGCGCGAGGAGCCTGTGACGCCGTGCACGATGGAAATATTTCCGGCCAGCAGGTTGGACAATTGCGCCAGGAACAATGTCGGCCGCAGGTCGCTCATCAGCCGCTCGTTCAAATAGGCGGCCGGATTTTCCGCTTGCGGCAGGCCGGAAAGAATCGTGGTGTCGACGGCGAGATCGCGCTCGCCACCGCCGGCAGCGACAATCATGTCCACGTGCGAGAGAAATTCAGGTTTGCCCTTGACCCCGGCGCTGTCGAGCGCAAGGCCGGCCGCATAGGTGCCGATGCGCTGCCAATTTTCCATCTGGCGCTGATCGCCCTTCTTGGGGATTTGCGCGTCGAAATTCACCGGCGCCAGCGGATGCACGATAAAGGGTGCAAACGTCGTCGTGTCGGCGCGGGGATGCGCCTCCATCAGTTTCTGCCAATGCGCTTGTGGGCCTTCGCCGAGGCAGGAGACAATGCCGACGCCAGTGATCCAGGCTTCGCGGCCAGCCTCAGCCATCAGCGGGCGCCTCCACCTTCAATCCGATGCGGGCGGCCAAATTCCGCAACTCCTGTTCCATTTCGGAATTGGGGAAATCGAGCACGCGCAACGTCAGCATGGCGTCGCAGATCGATTTGCCCTCGACGCGGATTTTCGCCGCCATTATCGCGTAGCCGGATCCGTCATGCTCGAGCTTGGCCTCGATCGTGAGCCGCTGCCCGGGTTTGACGAAAGTGCGCAGCTTCGCCTCTTTCACCGCGGCCAGGAACGGTACGCGTTCGAAGCGGTTCAGCGCCACCACCAGCCAGCCCGCAGTCTGCGCCATGGCCTCGATCAGCAATACGCCCGGCATCAACGGGTAGCCGGGGAAATGTCCCTCGAATATCGTGCTCTCGTCGGGGACCAGCGCCTCGCTTTTGATTTTGCGGCCGGCGAGATCAAGGTCGACGATCCGGTCGATGAGCTGAAAATACTCGATACGCATATCGGTTTGGCTGGCGTTACGCCCCCTTGGCGGCGACGAGCTCGTCGATGCGGGCGCTCAGGTTTTTAAGCACGAAATATTGGTCGGTGGTGGCTTTTCCGTCGTTGACTTCCTGCGTCCATTGCTCGAGCGGCAACTTGATCCCGAACGCCTTGTCGATGGCAAACGCGATGTCGAGGAAATCCAGGCTGTCGATGCCGAGATCGTTGATGGCATGGCTATCGGGCGTGATGGAGTCGCGCGGAATATCGCAGGTCTCGGCGATAATATTCGCGATGGTGTCGAACGTCGAAGACATCGGTAACTCTCTGATTTATAGGTGGTTTTGGCGATTGTACGGCCAAAATGCCCGGTCCCGCGCGAACGCCCCCGGCACGGCCCTCACCAGCAAGCGAGTGGCAGCCCGTATAGCGAAGCGTTGCGTTAAGTTCAATGGCGGCGGGCATTTACTGGAAAATGAGCGTAAACGCGCCGAAACGCGTTTCGCCGGCGAGCGCCGGCCTTACCAACGGCCTTTGGTCACCTCGACCGGCGTGCAGCCGCGCCGTCCCGACAATACGCAATCCTGGTTCTTGCGCATTTCCGCCATGGTGTCGGCGAGCCACAGGCCGCCGGCGATCAATCCGATCACGAATACGAAAGCCGCCGCGTTCACGATCATCCGATGGCGGTAATCGTCGCCGTCGTCCACGCGCTCGTATTTCGAAAGATCGTCGGGGGGCGGTGGGCCGCTCGCCTGGCCGCGCGCGCCCAAGTAGCCGCGGCGGAAGCTTACCACCCGTGGCTCATTGTCAGACGATGCCGGTCGATCGCCGCTCATGACGGTCAAGTCTACCACGCGGCGCATGGCCATTCGACGGCACGGGGTTCCTGCCAACGATTATAGCGGTGACCATAATGGGTGCGGAAAGGTCCGGGGCCTTGAAAGATCGAGGGATTTTCTACCGGGCCGCGCAAATCCTTGCGAAGTTCCTTGTCCCGCGCATGCCGTTAAGCCAATATTGCATGAGGAGCTGGAGACTATAACAATAAGGCTCCACCTTTCATCGGGCGCCAGTCCCGAAGCAATTCGCGAACGCGACCGAATAAGCCGCGGCGGGTGAAGGGTTATCGGCCTTTTCGCAACGACGAAAAGGCCAGGGTGGGGGGATCGGTTGTTTCAAACGCTTGTAGCGTTCGGACATTTATCGACGCTCAACTTGTCCGAATTGGTGAGAATAACGTCACTGCTGGTGCTGCCGTTCGCGCACGAGGACCTCGCGATCGTCCTCGGCGGCTACATTGTCGTGAACGATTTGATGCCTGTCGGCCTGGTCGCGGCCAGCATCTACGGCGGCATGGTGGCGAGCGATTTCGCCCTCTACGGCATCGGCGCGGCGGCGCGCCGCGTCCCCTGGCTGAGCCGGTTTGCGGTCGACGACCGGGTACGCCGGTTTGGCGACGTGCTCAAGCGCAACGTATTCGGTCTGGTCGCCTTGTGCCGGGTAGTGCCGGGAGTGGTGTTCGTTGCCTTCGTCGCCTGCGGCTGGACGCGCGTTTCGCTCGCCCGCTTCACGGCCGCGAGCCTGGTCGTCTCGGCGCTCTATCTGCCGCTGATGCTTTATCTCGTCATCGTGTTCGGCGACGCGCTGGACGATCACGTCGGGCTTTGGGCGTGGCCCATGCTTTTCCTCGCCGTCGCCGCCACCAGCTTCGTGCGCAAGCGCGTCTTCGCCTTCGGCAAGGCGAGTGAACCGGAAGCGCCCGCCGAAGCGCTGCTGCCGGCGACCTGTTTCGGCATGCCGCCGCTGGCGCGCGCCGACCGCAAGGTCGCCAAGGCCGAGCGAATTCCGCCGCTGCTGTTCTACGCGCCGCTGGCGGCAAACTGGGTCCGGCTCGGCCTGCGCCATGGCTCGCTGACACTGCCGACTGCGGCGAATCCGAAGATTTTCACCGGCGGCATGTGGGGCGAATCGAAGAGCGGGTATTTCTTCGACCTCGATCCGGCGATGCGGCAATGGATCGCCGACTTCGTGCTGGTCCAGCGCGGGGGCGGTGCCGCAAATCCGGCCGCCGATCTTGCGGGCGCCGAGCGCGCGCTCGCCGCGGCCGGCCTTGATTTTCCGCTGATCGCCAAGCCCGACATCGGCTGGCATGGCTATGGCGTGCGCCGCATCGACGATCTTGCGCAGCTCGAACGTTACCTTGCGTATTACCCGCACGGGGCCACGCTGATGCTGCAACGTTTCGTGCCGCACGCCGGCGAGGCGGCGGTGCTCTACGCGCGGCTGCCGGAAGAGCCCTCAGGGCGCGTGCTGTCGCTCACGTTCCGTTATTTTCCGCACGTGGTCGGCAGCGGGCGCCACACGGTGCGCGAGCTCATCAATAGCGACGAGCGCGCGCAGTGGAAATCGGCGCTGCATCTCGGCATCGATCGCAGCCACCGCGGCGTCGGTCAACGCGATCTCGACCGCGTTCCGGCGCGCGGGGAAGTCGTGCGCATCGCGCTCATCGGCAATCAACGCGCCGGCGCGCTTTACCGCGACGGCCGCCGTCACATCACCGCCGCGCTGGAGGCGCGCTTCGATGCCATCGCCCGCGGCATGACCGAGTTTCACTATGGGCGCTTCGACCTGCGCTTTGCCTCGCTCGCGGGATTCATGCGCGGCGAGGATTTCTCGATCGTGGAAATCAACGGCATCGGCGGCGAGGCGATCGACTGCTGGGACCCGCGCCTGTCCGTCGCCGAAGTCTACCGGCGGCTTGCCGATCAGCAGCGGCTGTTGTTCCTGATCGGCCAGCGCAACCGCGAGCGCGGCTTCCGCCCGACCGGAGCCGGCGCTTTCATCGCCGGCCTGATCCGGCAGACCCAGTTGATCCGCCGTTATCCGGCCTCGGCCTGAGCGGGCGGCCTTCGGCCAATGGACGGCTCGCGCCGACCTGCCTAAACTCCGGCCGATGCGTGAAATCTTGCAAACCCGACGGTTGATCGCGCTGGCAGTGGCCTATGTAATCGCGTTACAGGCCCTGCTGTTGCCGCTGTCGGTCGCGGCGGGCAGCCCGTTCGCCAACAGTCTGTGCGCGGCTGCCGCCTCGATTGAAAGATCGCAGGCCCCTGGAAGTCATGACAGCGGCTGTCCCTGCGCCGGCGGGTGCGGAATGCAGTGCTGCGCGCAGACGCTCGCCGCACCGCCGCCGGCCGCCATAGCTCTCGAACTCACACTTGCGACGGTTTTGCCGCCGCCGCCGGCGATCTCGCCGGTCGTCCGGCCAGCCGTCCGCAGCCCGCAAGTCGCGCGCGCCCCGCCCATTATCTGACAGCCTATTTCGATCCTATCAAAATCCCCCTCCGCACGCCGCGCGTGACGACACGCGCGCTGCATCATCAGGAGCCGAAACCATGATCCGCAATGCCTTGATTGTCGCCGCCGTCTTCGCCGCATGGGCGGCGGTGCCGGCGCAAGCCAAAGACGTCACCGTCGGCAGCTTGAAACTCTCAGCGCCCTGGGCGCGTGCAACGCCGAAAGGCGCCAGCGTCGGCGGCGGCTATTTGACCATCACCAACGCCGGAACCACGCCCGACCGCCTGGTTGGCGGTACCTCCGCCATCGCTCAAGAGGTCCAAGTCCACCAAATGACGATGGATAATGGCGTCATGAAGATGCGGCCCGTCACCGGCGGGCTTGAAATCAAGCCCGGACAGACCGTTACACTCAAACCGGGCGGCTATCACATCATGTTCATGAAGCTTACCCGGCAGCTAAAGCAGGGTGAGCACTTCAAGGTGACGCTGGATTTTGCCAAGGCCGGCAAAGTCGACGTCGACTTCACCACCGAAGGCATCGCCGCCCAGAGCGGCGGCGGTCACGACATGCACAACATGGGCGGTATGAAGATGAAATAACACCCGCCGCCGAAGGCGATCACCATCCGATCGCTTTCGGCAGCCAGGTCGCCAAACCCGGAAACTCGAACACCAGCACCAGCGCCATCAATTGCATGGCGACGAACGGCACAATGCCGCGATAGATGTCGCTGGTGGCGATCTCCGGCGGCGCCACACCGCGCAGGAAGAACAGCGACCAGCCGAACGGCGGCGTCAGGAACGAGGTCTGCAGGTTGACGCAGATCAGCGTCGACAGCCACACCAAGTCGGTATTGGCGTTGATGAAGATCGGCAGGAACAGCGGCACCGCGATGTAGGAAATTTCGATCTACTCGATGAAGAAGCCGAGCACGAAGATCAACAGCATCAAAAACCAGATGCTGGCATTGATGCCGCCCGGCAGCAGCGAGAATGCGTCCTGCACAAGTTTTTCGCCGTGCAGCCCGCGGAACGCCAGCGAAAAGGTCTGCGCGCAGATCAGGATGAACA
>JBOHII010000164.1:0-3210 GCA_050725955.1 Pseudolabrys sp.
GCCGCGACTTGCAGTTCGCCTCGCGCGAGATCAAGCGGCCGTGGGAAGTCGGCAAGGCGTTCGACTATTCCGCGCCCTGCGGCGCGCTCAAGCCGGCAAGCGAAATCGGCCATCCGACCAAGGGCAAGATCACGCTCAAGGTCAACGGCAAGGTGCGCCAGGACGGCGATCTCAACCAGATGATCTGGAACGTGCCGGAGACGATCTCCAAGCTGTCGGACATGGTCGCGCTGGAGGCCGGCGATGTCATCATGACCGGCACGCCCTCGGGCGTCGCCGCGGTGGTTGCCGGGGACAAGATCGAGTGCGAAGTCGAAGGGGTCGGCAAGCTGAGCGTCACCATCGGCCCGCCGCTGAAATAGCCTTCTGGCGTGTCGAATTTCGTGACCGGCGGTGGAACCGCCGGCCGTATTGCGTTGTTAACGAATTGCTAAATGCGGGGGGCACAAACTGGCATTGCCGTGACTCGCAAGGACAATTTCCATGGGTCAAGCCTTCAAATCCGAATTGGTCTCCACCGCTCTCGAGCCGGCCAACATGGCCGCCTGGATCATGACATTCGCTCCGGCCACCGACGCTGAGGCCCTCAAGCTGCTGCGGGCGAGCTTCCCCGATTGCTCGCTCAGCATGCGGGTCGCCGCGCTCGACTTTCTGATGCGCCGCCGCCCGCGCAGCCGTGACCAAGACTACAGCCCGAGATAAGCCTGCCGCACGCGGTCGTCATTGAGCAGGTCGGCGCCGCTGCCGGAAAGCGTGATACGGCCGTTCTCCAGCACATAGGCGCGGCTGGCGAGCTTGAGCGAAACCGCCACGTTCTGTTCCACCAGTACGCAGGTGAGACCCTCGCGGTTGAGGTCGCGCACGGTTTTGAGCACACTTTGCACGATGGTCGGCGCTAGACCGAGCGAAGGCTCGTCGAACATCACCAGGTCCGGCGCCCCCATCAGGCAGCGTCCGATGGCGAGCATCTGCTGCTCGCCGCCTGAAAGCGTTCCGGCGACTTGATCTCTGCGCTCGGCGAGCGCCGGGAACAGCGCGTAGATGCGATCGAGATTGCGCGCGCGCGGAGTCCTGGCGCGCGGCAGCATGGCGCCCATCTCCAGGTTTTCGGCAACCGACAGCGAGGGGAAAACCTGGCGGCCTTCGGCGACCTGGCCGATGCCGAGATTGCAGACTTTATAACTTGGCCAGCCGGCGATATCGCTGCCGCGATAAAGGACGCGTCCGCGCGCCGGTTGCTGCATGCCGGCGATGGTGCGGATGAGCGAGGTCTTGCCGGCGCCGTTGGCGCCGACAATCGCGACAATCGCGCCTTCGTCGATGTCGAGCGAGACGCCGTCGAGCGCCTGCGCGTCGCCGTAGAAGACGTCCAGGTTTTCGACGCGGAGCATCAGATGGCCTCCACGCCGAGGTAGGAGTGGATCACCGCCGGATCCTGCACCACCTTCTCCGGCGCCCCTTCCGCGATGGCCGCGCCGTGATGCAGCACAAGGATGCGCGCGGCGAGCGCCATCACCGCGCGCATCACGTGCTCGATCAAAAGGATGGTCAGCCCGGTCTCACGATTGAGCTCTCGCAGGATGGCGACGATGCGATCGGTCTCGGTCGGCCGCAGGCCTGCCATCACCTCGTCGAGCAGCAACAATTTCGGATCGCCGGCGAGCGCGCGCGCGACTTCCAGCCGCTTGCGGTCCGGCAAGGTGAGGGATGAGGCGCGTTGGCCGCGCTTGTCGTAGAGATCGAGCCGGCGCAGCACTTCTTGCGCGTGCGAGCGCGCCGCGTCCACCCGATGCCGGTGCAACAACGCGCCGACAATGACATTGTCCTCGACCGAAAGCGCCGGAAACGGCCGCACGATCTGAAAAGTGCGGCCGATGCCGCGCCGGCAGACGCGGTCGGGCGGCAGGCCGTCGATGCGCTCGCCGGCGAAACTCATGCTGCCGGCGTCGGGCGCAAACAACCCGGCGATCATGTTGAACAGCGTGGTCTTGCCGGCGCCGTTCGGACCGATCACCGCGTAGATGCCGCCTTCCGGCACCTCGAAACTCACCCTATCGACCGCGACCAGACCGCGGAAGCGCTTGCTCACGCCATCGATCGACAAGAGCGCCCTCATTTGCTGCGCTCCATCAAGCCGATGCGCTTGGCGAGCCAGGGCCATACACCCTCCGGCAGCGCGGTGATCACCAGCAACAGGCAGATGCCGTAGAACACCTGCTTGGCGCCGGGCAGATCGACGCCGATCGCGGCGAGCGCGCCGCTGAGCGTCTCGGCGAGGCCGGTGAGCAGGAACGCGCCGAGGATCGGCCCGAACAGCGTGCCGACGCCGCCGACGATCGGGCCGAGGATAATCTCGATCGAGCGCTGGATGTGAAACACCTGCTCGGGAAATAAATTGTTGTAATAGAACGCATAGATGACGCCGGCAAAGGAGGTCATGGCGGCGGAGATCACCACCGCCAGCATCTTGTAGCGGAAGACATCGATGCCGGCCGAGCGCGCTGCTTCCTCGTCCTCGCGGATCGCGCGCCAGAAATAGCCGATGCGGCTTTGCAACAGCACGCGGCAGAACAGCAAGGCCAGTACTGTCGCGACCAAGAGCACATAGTAAAACATCGCCGGATGGCCGTGCAGTTGCCAGAGATCGTTCCGGCTGTATTGCGCCACGGGAAGAAACAAGCCCGACGCGCCGCTGGTCCAGCTCAAATGGTCGAAACCGACGCGGGCGAATTCGGCGAACGCAATGGTCAGAATGGCGAAATAGACACCGGCGACGCGAAAACGGAAGGCCAAAAAGGCGATAATGGCGCCGGCCGAAGCGGCCACCGGCACCGCCACCAACAGGCCCAGCCACGGGCCAATTCCATAATGAACATAAAGGCTTGCCGAGGTGTAGGCGCCTAACCCGACATACAATGCGTGGCCGAGCGACAACTGCCCGGCAAAGCCCATCATGATATTCCAGGCTTGCCCGACATAGGCGAAGTACAGGATCAGAATGAGCACTGTAATGAGGTAGTCGCTGGCGACCAGCGGCGCGAGGATCAGTACTCCCAACAGAGCACCCAGCAAGACCCGGGTCCGGCTCGCAACGCCCTCGATCAGCCGCGCGATCATGCCGCCCTCTTGCCCATGATGCCTTGCGGGCGGAACAGCAGCACCAGCACCAGGACGGCGAAAGAAAACATACTTTTTGCGGAAGGCGTGAAC
>JBOHII010000165.1:0-2722 GCA_050725955.1 Pseudolabrys sp.
TAAAATGTGTCGTCACCGTCAGCGCGCCGGGCTTTTCCACCCCGCGCAGCGACATGCACATATGCTCCGCCTCGATCATCACCGCGACGCCGCGCGGTTTGAGGATCTCGTCGATCGCTGTCGCCACCTGCGAGGTGAGGTGCTCCTGCGTCTGCAGGCGGCGCGCATAGACGTCGACCAGACGCGCGAGCTTCGAGAGGCCCACCACCCGCTCCACCGGCATATAGGCGACATGCGCCCTGCCGAAGAATGGCATCATGTGATGCTCGCAATGCGAATTGAACGCGATGTCCTTGACCAGCACGAAGTCGTCATAGCCGCCGGTTTCGCTGAAGGTGCGGTCGAGCACCTCCACCGGGCATTCGCGATAGCCCTGGTAGATTTCCTCATAGGCGCCGATCACGCGCTTGGGCGTTTCCACCAGGCCCTCGCG
This sequence comes from Pseudolabrys sp., assembly GCA_050725955.1. Classification (GTDB taxonomy): domain Bacteria; phylum Pseudomonadota; class Alphaproteobacteria; order Rhizobiales; family Xanthobacteraceae; genus Pseudolabrys. The sequence continues at coordinate 434 of JBOHII010000165.1, forward strand.
GTCGGGATTGTCGCCGGCATAGCTGATCAGCGTGCGCACGGCGGCTTCCGCCTCCTCGCGCGATGGGCGCGGGGCAACCGGCGTCGGCGCCGCCCGCACGTGCTCGGACAACCCCTGCTTGGGCCACGGCTTTATGATGGTATTCTTGGCGTCCATAACGGTCTCTCCGTTCGACCGGCACTCACCCGTCAGGGCTGCACCGGGAGTGTCACCGGGGTGGCCGCGTCAGTAACCCGCCGGGCCGTTTCCGACCATTGCGGGGCGCATGGACGCCGCATTCCCATTCAGCATGGCTCTCAAAGCCATGCCCCGGCACAAGAACCCCTTCTCGCGCCATCGGGTTAGCACCTATATATTCGTTTGCGCGGCCGAGGCAATGCGCCGAAGCGGGGATATCGGTAAAAGTTCAATGCTCAACGAGGTTTACAACACAAAAATCCTCGACCTGGCGGGCAATATCCCCCGCCTGGGACGGCTCGATGCGCCCGACGCCAGCGCTACCGCGCATTCCAAATTGTGCGGTTCCACCGTCACCATCGACCTCAAAATGGACGGGCCCGTGGTCGGCGATTTCGCGCATGACGTGAAGGCCTGCGCGCTCGGCCAGGCATCGTCTTCGATCATGGCCCGCCATGTGGTCGGTGCGAGCCCGGCCGAACTGCGCGAGCTGCGCGAAACCGTGCGCAAGATGCTCAAGGAAAACGGCCCGCCGCCCTCCGGCAAATGGGCCGACATTGCCGTGCTCGAACCGGTGCGCGACTACAAGGCGCGTCACGCCTCCACCATGCTCACTTTCGATGCGGTGGTTTCGGCGCTCGATCAGATCGAGGCCAAGCGCGCGCAGAAGCACGCGGCGCAATAGCCTATTTCGCCACCGCCATGCCGCCGGTTTTCTTGCCGCCCAGTTCGGCGCGGTCGCCGATCGCCTTGGCGCAAGCCGCGGCCAGCCGCGGCAGGCTCCGCTGTGCGCCGGTATTGCCGAGGCGTATCCCGGTTGCGACACCGGCACTCTTTGTCTCGACCAGCATCGAATGGCTGCCGATAGCGGCGAAGGCGCCGACCAGCGCGGCTGGCACCGGGCCGGTTGCGTAAGTGATGAGTTCGTCGGGCCGCGTGCTGCGCTTCGACGACATCACCTTGAGCGCGGCCGAATGGCGGCCGACCGTCATCGTCACCGCGCCAACTCCGGCCGGCACCTGGACGTGGCCGCCGCCGTGGCGGTGCTCGACATAGCTCACATCATAACTGTCGCCGCCGGCTCCGCAGGCGAGCATGAGATCGAAACTGCCGATGTCCTCGCCTTCGACAGTGAGCGGCTGGCGCCGCGCCAGCGAGGCCACGCCGGCACGGTCGACCACAGACCAGCGCCGCTCGCTGATCTCGGTCGCCCGTGCGCCGTCGGTGATGCGCGGGATCAGTCGCGTTGCAGCCGCGGCGGGCGACGCCGCAACGGTCGCCGCCACGGCGGGAGCCGCCGATTCTTCGGTCGCGAGATGCGTGCGGCGCGTCTCCTGCGCCGTCAAGGCATGCATCGGCTCCCACGGCGGAATGCGCAACGCCAGATCGAGCAGTTCGATCGAGCCGCCCATATCGACGGTGTATTGCGCCAGCCGTCCGATATCGCGCTGGACCAACACCAGGTCCTCGGCCGAATAATTCGCCGCGGTCGGATCGTCGCGCCGGTCGCCGAGCCATATCTGATGCACCATGACACGCGCATCAGCCGGCACTCGGCGCTCGACACCAGCGAGCAGCACGAAGGCACACATCGATTCACAATAGGCCTGCGAAACCAGGCGGGCGCGACGCTTGGCCTGGTCGAGGACGCTGACCCTGCCCACCGTCGTGGTCATGCCAAGGCGTCGGATGGCGCGTCCGAGCGACAACGCGCCCAGCACCGAGCCACCATCGGAGTCCAGGCCGACGGTGAGGCCGTCGAGCTTGTGCCGCTTGGCGAAGGTTTCGAAGTCGCGCGGCGTGTCCGATGTGATCGCCCCGGCCGCGGAGACGAAGCTGCCGCACTTGCCGCCGCAGGCTTGCGCTGAACCCTCGGTCCAGATCTCGAATTGCATCGGAAGCGCGCGCGTGTCGGCCGCCGGTGCAGCGCTACCCGCCGCCATCGGCAACAACAATGCAGCAACCGCGCAAGCGGCAGCTAATCGATTCATCCGTGAACCCCCTGCTTCAGGCATCCAGGCCTGAGCGAAGTCCCCCCGACGCGTGCTACGATTCGCGAGCGTTACCCTCGCGTTACGCAGACGACCGACTCACGTTGCCGCACCTTTATAC
>JBOHII010000166.1:0-8509 GCA_050725955.1 Pseudolabrys sp.
GGCGGAGCGGGCGTTCGATTTTCTCAAAGAGCGCACCCCGGGTGCGCCGAAAATCCGCTGTGCGACGGTAACGCTGAAAGCATCGGGCGAGCGCAAATCGGTCACCGTGCTGGGGATCGTCAACGACGACATGCCGTTCCTGGTCGACTCGGTGATGGGCGAGATCGGCGAGCGCCGGCTCAACGTGCAACTGGTGGCGCATCCGGCGTTCGACTTGCGGCGCGACAACGGCAGGCTGCTCGCGCTCGGCGCGCGCGACGCCGCCGACAGCACGCGCGAGAGTTTCATTCACATCCATCTCGAGCCGATCGCCGACGCGGCGCAGTGCGAGGCCATCGTGCGCGCCCTCGGCGGCGTGCTCGGCGAGGTAAGGCTCGCAGTCACCGACTGGCGCGCGATACTCGACCGCGTCAATGGCATGATCGACGAGCTCAAGACCAATCCGCCACCGCTGCCGGTGGACGAAATCGCCGAGGCCATCCAGTTCCTGCAATGGCTCCTGGCCGACAATTTCACCTTCCTCGGCGTGCGCGACTATGTGCTCGACGGTAACGACTTGCGGCCCGTGCAGGACGGCGCGCTCGGCATCATGCGCTCGCCCGATTTGCGCGTGCTCAAGCGCGGCGAGGAGTTGCTGGAAATCACGCCGGAGATCATGGCTTTCCTCAAGGAGCCGCGCCCGCTGATCATCGCGAAGGCCAACATCCACTCGCATGTTCACCGGCGCGTTTATCTCGACTACATCGGCGTCAAACGGTTCGACAAGGACGGCAACCTCGCCGGCGAATTCCGCATCGTCGGACTGTTCACCTCAACCGCCTATACGCGCCCGGCGCACAGTATTCCGTACCTGCGCCGCAAGATCGCCAACGTCGAAGAACGCGCCGGGTTTGATCCCGGCAGCCATTTCAGCAAGGCGCTGGCCAACGTCTTGGAGCACTACCCGCGCGACGAATTGTTCCAGATCGACGAGGGGCTGCTTTATCGCTTCGCACTGGCGATCCTGCAGCTCGACGAGCGTCCGCGGGTGCGCGTGCTGGCGCGGCGCGACCGGTTCGACCGCTTCGTCTCGGTGTTGGTGTTCGTGCCGCGCGACCGTTACGGCAGCCAAATCCGCACCAGGATCGGCGAATACCTCAGCCGCGCCTTCATCGGCCACGTCTCGGCGTTCTATCCGTTCTTCACCGAGGGTCCGCTGGTGCGGGTCCATTTCATCATCGGCCGTCCCGGCGGCGCGACGCCCGAGGTCGACGGGGCGACGCTGGAGGATGAAATCGCCGGCATCATCCGCAGCTGGACCGACGGGCTCAGCCAAGCGCTGGCGCTGGTCTACGCACCGGAGAAAGCGCGCGAGCTGTTCAAGCATTACCGCGAGGCGTTTTCCGCCGGCTTCCAGGCCGGCTACGCGCCGGGCATCGCTGCCGGCGATATCCGCGTCATCGAAGGCCTGAGCGAGGAACGCCCGCTCGGTGTCGATTTCCATCACCGCGTGCACGAAGATCAGCGTGCTATCGGTCTCAAGGTGTGGAGCTTCGCGCGGCCATTGCCGCTGTCGGAACGCGTGCCGGTGTTGGAGAACATGGGCTTCCGGGTGGTGGACGAGCGTACCCACCACATCAGGCCGCAGGGCGACGGCACGCACGACGTCTGGTTCCACGACATGCTGCTGCAGCGCCGCGACGGCGGCATGATCGATCTCGACGCCGGCAAGGCGCGGCTGGAAGCCGCCTTCCTGATGGTGATGCGCGGGGCTGCCGAAAACGACGGCTACAACGCGCTCACGCTCGCCGGCAACCTCGCCTGGCGCGACGTGGCGCTGATCCGCACGCTGTCGCGCTTCCTGCGCCAGGTGCGCGTGCCGTTTTCGCAGGACTACATGTGGGCGACGCTCACCAAGCACGCGGGTATTGCCGGCAATATCGTCGAGCTGTTCCACGCCCGCTTCGATCCGCGGCCGGAGGCGGCGCTCGAGCGTGACGCCAAGCAAAAAGAGATCGCCGCGCGCATCGAGGAGGAGCTGCAGCAGGTCGAGAGCCTCGATGAGGACCGCATCCTGCGGCGTTTCGTCAACGCGGTAGAGTCGGCAATCCGCACCAATTTCTTCCAGATCGACGCGGACAGCCACCTCAAGCCGCTGATCGCCGTCAAATTTGAGAGCGGCAAGATCGCCGACCTGCCGCTGCCGCGGCCGCTCTACGAGATCTTCGTCTATTCGCCGCGCGTCGAGGGCGTGCATATGCGCTTTGGCAAGGTCGCGCGCGGCGGCATCCGCTGGTCCGACCGGCCGCAGGACTTCCGCACCGAGGTCCTCGGCCTGGTGAAGGCGCAGCAGGTCAAAAACGCGGTGATCGTGCCGGTCGGCGCCAAGGGCGGCTTTGTCCCCAAGCTGATGCCGAAGGGCGCCACGCGCGAGCAAGTGCAGGCGGAAGGCATCGCGACCTACAAGCTGTTCATTTCCACTCTGCTCGACATCACCGACAACATTCACCACGACGGCACGATCGTTCCGCCCGATTGCGTCGTGCGCCACGAGGGCGACGATCCCTATCTGGTCGTGGCCGCCGACAAGGGCACGGCGACGTTCTCCGATATCGCCAACGCGATTTCGATCGAGCACGACTACTGGCTGGGCGACGCTTTCGCGTCCGGCGGTTCGGCCGGCTACGATCACAAGACCATGGGCATCACCGCGCGCGGCGCCTGGGAGGCGGTGAAGCGGCATTTCCGCGAGATGGACGTCGACATCGGCAAGACGCCGTTCACCACCGTCGGCGTCGGCGACATGTCGGGCGACGTGTTCGGCAACGGCATGCTGCGCGAAAGCACCACCCGGCAGGTGGCCGCGTTCGATCACCGCGATATCTTCATCGATCCCGATCCGGAACCGGCGGCGGCCTTCAACGAGCGCAAGCGGCTGTTCGCGCTGCCGCGATCGAGCTGGCAGGACTACGACAAGAAGCTGATCTCGCCGGGCGGCGGCGTCTATCCGCGCGCGTCGAAGGAAATCCGGCTCAGTCCCGAGGCGCAGAAGCTGTTCGGCGTGGCCGAGAGCGTGACGCCGCAAGAGCTGATGAAGGCGATCCTGAAGGCGAAAGTCGATCTGCTGTTCTTCGGCGGCATCGGCACGTATGTACGCGCTGCGAGCGAAAGCGATGAGGCGGCCGGCGACCGCGCCAATGATGCGATCCGGGTCAGCGGCGGCGATCTGCGCTGCAAGGTGATCGGCGAGGGCGCCAATCTGGGCATGACCCAGCGCGGCCGTATCGAAGCGGCGCTTGCCGGCATCAGGCTCAACACCGATGCCATCGACAATTCCGCCGGCGTCAACACCTCCGACGTCGAGGTCAATATCAAGATCGCGCTCAGCCGGCCGGTGCGGTCCGGCGCGCTCACCTTGGAAGGGCGCAACGCGCTGCTCGTCGAGATGACCGACGAGGTTGCCCGGCTGGTGCTGCGCAACAACTATCAGCAGACGCTGGCGCTCTCGCTGGCGCAACGGCGCGGGCTGGAGGATCTAGGCTTCCAACAGCGGTTGATGCAGACGCTTGAATTGCACGGCCATCTCGACCGCGCCGTCGAGTTCCTGCCCGACGAGATGGCGATCGCCGAGCGGCGCAAGCGCAACCTGGCGCTGACCCGGCCGGAACTCGCCGTGCTGCTCGCCTATGCCAAGCTCACGCTTTACAACGAATTGCTCGACTCAAGCGTGCCGGACGATCCCTATCTCGGGCTTGAGCTTGGGCGCTATTTCCCCAAGGAAATGTCGGAACGCTTCCCCGACGCCTTGCAGGCACATCGGCTGCGGCGCGAGATCATCGCTACGCAACTCACCAATTCCATGATCAACCGCGGCGGCGCCACGTTGATCGTGCGCATCGGCGACCAGACCGGCGCCGGCGCGGCGGCGATCGCCGCCGCCTTCGCGGCTGTGCGCAACAGCTACGATTTGATCGCGCTCAACGGCGAGATCGACGGGCTCGACAACAAGATTTCCGGCGAGGCGCAGCTCGCGCTTTACGCCGCAGTGCAGGACCTGCTGCTCGACCGGCTGGTTTGGTTCCTGCGCAATGTCGACCTCACGCAAGGCCTGGAAAAAATCATCGGCCACTATCGTGACGGTATCGCGCAGGTGGACGCCACGCTCGACAGCGCGCTGTCGAAGCAGGCGGCAGCCGCGCGCGCATCGCGCATGCAGGCGCTGGTCGAGGCGAATGTGCCGGAGGCCCTGGCGCGGCGGATGGCCGGTCTCGCCGTGCTCAAGGCCGCGTCCGACATCGTGCTGGTGGCCGATCGCGCCAAGAAACCTGTGAGCGAAGTAACCGCCACTTATTTTGCGACCGAAAGCTTCTTCCAGCTTGACCGGGTGACGCACGCGGCGTCCGGCATCACGGTGGCGGATTATTTCGACCGGCTGGCACTCGACCGCGCGCTCGATTCGATCGGCGAGGCCGAGCGGCGGCTGACCGCCGCCATGGTCGGCAACGGCAAGTACAACAAGGAATTGGCGGGCGCCGGCGCGGTGGAGGAATGGATCAAGCCGCGGCGCACGGAAGTCGAGCGCATCCGCGCGGCGATCCATGAGATCGCAGGCTCGGGGCTGACGCTGTCGAAGCTCACTGTCGCCGCCTCGATGTTGGGCGATCTGGCGAGGAACTGACGTCATCACTACCTTTACGCCAAACACGACGTAGAGAGGGTGACATGACTGTTTCACTGCCAAAGGCGGTCGAGGCCTATTTCGCCGGAACGAATGCGCACGAGCCTGATGCGATCGCGCAGGTTTTTGCCGCGAACGGCCTCGTTCACGACGAAGCCAAGGTGCACCGCGGCCGAGCCGCGATTGCCGATTGGGCGCGCGATACCGTGACCAGGTATCGAATGACGATTACGCCGCTCTCCGCGACCGCTAAAGACGGCAAAATCGTCGTGAAGGCCAAAGTCGAAGGCACTTTTCCCGGCAGCCCGATCGAACTGACGTTTAATTTCGAGCTCGACGGCGAGGCGATCAAATCGCTGAAGGTCGGCTAATGCCGAAAATGCCGCACGCCGGTGAACACCATCGCCACGTTGTGCGTGTCGGCGGCTTTGATCACCTCGTCGTCGCGGACGGAGCCGCCGGGCTGAATCACCGCGGTGGCGCCGGCTTCAATCGCCACCAGTAGCCCGTCGGCGAATGGAAAGAAGGCATCGGAGGCGACCACCGAGCCCCGGGTCAAAGGCGCCGGCAGCTTAAATTCCTTGGCCGCGTCTTCCGCCTTGCGCGCGGCGATGCGCGCGGCATCGATCCGGCTCATCTGCCCGGCGCCGATGCCGACGGTGGCCAGCCCCTTGGCATAGACGATAGCGTTCGACTTCACGTGCTTGGCGACGCGGAAGGCAAAACGCAGGTCGCTGAGTTCGGTTTCGCTGGGCGCGCGCTTGGTGACGGTCTTGAGCTGCATCTCGTCCACCGTCGCGGTGTCGCGCGACTGCACCAAAAGGCCGCCGGCCACCGATTTCACCGTCAGGCCCGATGCTCGCGGATCGGGCAATCCACCGGCCAGCAACAGGCGAAGATTCTTCTTGGCCGCGACGATTCTGATCGCCTCATCGGTCGCATCCGGCGCGATGATCACCTCGGTGAAAATCTCGGTGATGGCCTTGGCCGCTTCGGCGTCGAGCTTGCGGTTGAGCGCCACAATGCCGCCGAAGGCGGAGGTGGAATCGCAGGCCAGCGCCTTTTTGTAGGCGTCAACCAGGCTCGTGCCTTCCGCAACGCCGCACGGGTTGGCGTGCTTGACGATGACGCACGCGGCGGTGCGCGTCGCGTCGAACTCGGCGACGCATTCATAGGCCGCGTCGGTGTCGTTGATGTTGTTGTAAGACAGATGCTTGCCTTGCAACTGACGCGCGGTTGCGACTCCCGATCGTTGCTCCGAGGTGCGGTAAAAAGCTGCTGCTTGATGTGGATTCTCTCCATAGCGAAGTGGTTCGATCAAACGGCCGGCGATAATTTTGGCCCTCGGTGCGTCGGCCGGCGTAATCGTCTCACCAAGTTGAGCCGAAAGCCAATTAGTGATGGCGGCATCGTAGGCTGCCGTGTAGGCGAAAGCCTTGGCCGCAAAATCCTGGAGAATGCCGGCGGGCAATTGTTCTCCTTTGTGCGCGTCCAGAAGCCCTGCAACAATTTTGTAGTCCTGCGGATCGGTCACCACCAACACGTCATTGTGGTTTTTCGCCGCGGCACGGATCATCGCCGGCCCGCCGATGTCGATATTCTCGATGCATTCGTCGTAGGCCGCGCCCTTGGCCACCGTCTCCTCGAACGGATAGAGGTTCACCACCAGCAGATCGATCGGCATAATGGCGTGCTTGTCTATCGCCGCCGCGTGCTCCTTGTTGGAGCGGATGGCGAGCAGGCCGCCGTGCACCTTCGGATGCAGCGTCTTGAGCCGGCCGTCCATCATCTCGGGGAAGCCGGTGAGTTCGGCGACGTCGATCACTTTGAGCCCGGCCTGCTTCAGCGTCCTGCCCGTGCCGCCGGTCGAAACGAGCTCGACGCCATGGCCGGCGAGCGCCTTGGCGAAATCGGCAAGCCCGGTCTTGTCGGATACCGACAGCAAAGCGCGGGTGATACGGCGCGGGTGGCTGGTCATGCCGCACGGGCTAGCACATGAGGCGGGTGAATGGATATTCGGGATTTCCCCGGCCGCGCCGGGCATCCACAAATGATTACAGCGGCAATTCCGGCTCGTCCGCCCGCTCCGGCCGCGTTCCCGGCGGCGCCGGCGGGGAGTGGCGGAAAGTCCAGCGGATCTTGGCCTGGCTGCGGGCGTGCCCGTAGATCACGATCTGCACGGTTCGGCGGGGGCCCTCCGGGCCGGACAGGAACGCGCTTTCTTCGATCTCGACCGGGTCGCCATAGCTGCTGAATGTCCACAACTCCTTGTCCGGCAGCAGCAGGATCACGCCGCGCCCTTCCGACAGCCGGTTGGCCTTGACCGCGGGATGCAGGTGAAAGCGCACGACGAATTCGTCGCCTTGGCCGGCGGGAAATGTGCCGCCTGCGCCCGGCGTGATGCTGTCCTCGCCGTCGAGCGTGGCGCCGTCGGCGGCGAGCCGCAGGCTGCGACGGTGGATCGCGCCGAAATTGCCGGCGTAGCCGTCATGCGAGGCGATCAAGACAAACGCTTCGGGTTGATCTTCGCGCGTCACGCGCACATTGCGTGGCCCGCTGACGATCGGCGAACCGCCGAGCAGCCGCCGCAGCGGCACGGATTCCACGAAACGGCACGACGAGGAGTCGTTGAAGGTGACGGTGGAATGCGCCGCGGTGGCGCGCGCCACCTGCCGCCAAGTCTCCTTGTTCACCACCGGCAGCCCGCAATTGACCACCAGCCGGTGCGCCTTCCACGACAGCTCGAACGACAGGCATCCGGCATGCGCCTCCTGACTCAAGGCAAGCGGCGGCGGCGGGCCGGTATCCATGAGCAGCGCCGTCTCGCCGGCATCGATGCGCTGATAGCCGGAATGCGGCGCGTTCGAGACCGGCGCGCCGCGCGCGTCGTCATAGGCAAGCACCGTCGCCAGCAGATCGATCGGCGTCGGACCCATGCCGTTGAACTGCGCGAAATTGCTGTCGGCGTGGCGGAAAAAGCGCAGCATCGGCATCATGCGGTCGATCGCGTTGTTGAGCGCGGCCGGTGGCTGCAGATGGCGCGAGGAGAACAACTGGCGTAACGGCAGCAGGTCCATCAGCAATTCGATCAGTGCGCCGGGATTGCGGCTGATATGTCCGCCGTCCGGCAGGATCTGCAAGCGCAGCTCCTCGATCAGGCGGCGTGCATTGGCGCGCAGCGCGCCGGACTGGCCCTCTATGCACAGCGTCGCGTAATTGAGCGCGATCACCGCCTGCAACCGCGGCAGCCCGTCGCGCGACCGCTGCAGCGAGCGGCGCAGATAGCGCACCTGGCGCGACAGGCTGCGGATGAAGCGGCGATAGAAACCCGCGTCGGCGTCCTGCAAGACGAACGGCGCCTGGCTCAGCCAGCAGACGATGCGCCGCGCAAGAATATCGTGGCGCCAGCCGAGCGGATGCCAGCCGCCTTGCAGATTGATCCAGTCGTCGATGAGCGAGCGGGCATTGGCGCGGGTGATGGCGCTGTCGGCGGCGCGCAGATGGCGCAGCCAGGAAAAGGAGAGCAGCATCACCGCCCATTCATCGGACGGCGGCGTCATCTCGAACGGCGAGCGGCGGTCGCAGATCACGACCTTGCCGGCGAAGGCGAAGCGGCCGGCATAGATTTCGCTGGCGCGGGTGGCGTCGGCGGTGCGCAGGTCCTGCGGTGCGATCACCAGCCGGTCGGTCTTGGTCGGCGCGAAGCGCCAGCGCAACAGGCGATGCGTGCTGATGCGGCCGAGCAGGCTGCGGAATGCGCGGCGCCCGATGAGCGCGGAGAGCCTGGCCCGCTCCGCCGCCGAAACCTGCATCATGAAGGCGCCCGTCCCCCCTAGTGTCCCGATTCCGAAG
>JBOHII010000167.1:0-6691 GCA_050725955.1 Pseudolabrys sp.
TGTGTAGAGTGCCACCGCGCAAGAGACCAGCGACAATTTGAGAAAGCCTTTCCAATTCGGCCGCGGTGCCATGCACACTACTCCTTACGCGACAAACGCTACGACAAACGCTACGCCATTTGCGGAAACTCTTTTGTTATTAAACCGGTTCCCGGCAACGTTTGCAGGAATTTATCGTATCCGTGCGGGAATACATTGCTTTTAATACCCATGTGAACGGCGCCATGGTGCGGCGTGGGAACTATCGCGCTTGCTTCGAGTTGCCTTAGCACGCGAAAAAAGTCCGCAACCATTATGAGGAAATAGCCATGTTAGGATGGGCTCTAACGTTTCTCATCGTCGCGCTGATCGCCGCGGTGCTCGGCTTCGGCGGTAGTGCTGGGGTCGCGGTCGAGGCCGCGAAGCTGGTGTTTTTCGTCGCCGTCGTCCTGTTCGCCATTGCGGCGGTGATTGGCTTGGTGCGCGGCCGTACACCGACTATGCCGTAGCGTAATGCGTAGCGTTCCGCGGAACGCTGGCCCCGTGCGACCCCGGTTGTGCGGGGCCTTGTTTTGCGTCAGGCGGTTCGTTGCGCCTCGCGCGCGCCGATCGCCTGCTCGGCCGCCGTCACGCCGGTGAACCAGGCGCCGTGCGCGGTCGAGAAATAGCCGTGCGAGCAGGCCTCGCCCGCAAAGAACAAGCGCCCGTCGACCGGGCCCGCCAGCGTGGCGCGGCAATCCGCCTTGCCCGGCAGCGCATAGGAATAGGAGCCGCGTGCGAATGGATCGGCGGCCCAGCGGTGCATGGCAATCGGTTTGATCCGGCGGGCGAACGCGCTGCCGAGCAGGCCGCTCAGGTCGGACACGGCAAAGTCGGTAAAGGCGGGCTCGCCCTGCGCTTCCAGTTCCGCCGCAAAACGTCCGCCGAAATAGACTTCGATCTGCGGGCGGCCGAACGGCCGCAAATGATAGGAAGCCATCGCGGTGCGATCGGTTGAGCCGAACAGCCGCGTGTCCGGTTCGAATTCCTCCGCATCGTCGAGCGAAAGAAACAGCTTGTCGGCAAGCCCGAGCGGCAGCCCGCGCGCGGCCTGCGTTTTCTCCGGCAGCGCCGGGGCGAACAGGCGCTCGTTTTCGGCCAAAATCGCGCTCGGCAACGTCACGATCGCCCGCTCGGCCGCGATCGCACCTTTCGCCGTTTCGATGGTCAAACGCCGGCCGCTGTGGTCGATGCGGTGCACCGGGCAGTCGAGCGCGACGGGCAGGTCCGCGCCGGCGGCGGCAATCGTTGCGCCATAGCCTTCGAGCACGCGCCAGTTCACGTTGTCGTCGTCGTAATTGACGAAGTCGCGGGCGGAAACGAGATCAAGCTCGGCGCCACTGATATAGGTGGCGACCGCGTTGATCATGGCATTCCAGCGGCCGTCCGGCTTGAGCACATTGGCGGCCGCGCTGTCCGGCCCCTTGGCGGCGGCAGCTTCGACATCGGTATAAAATTGGTCCAGCGCGTCGCCAAAGGCGCGCTGCTCGGCCGCTGAAAATCCGATCGGCAGTGCGGCCCGCGCCCAGGGCGGCGGCGTCTTGTCGATGGTGCGGCCTTGCGCTTCGGCGATCGTGCTCCACGGATTGCGGTCGGCCGAATGCAACCAGCCGCAGCCGAGGTCGAGCGCAAAACCCGGCGCATCGACGACGGTAAAGGCCCGCCCGCCCAGCCGCGGCCGCGCCTCGATGACGAGGCAGTCGACCCCCGCCTGGCGCAGCCGCCGGCCGGCGGCGATGCCGGCCGCGCCGCCGCCGATGATCGCGACTTCGGTCTCACTTTTGGTCATGTTGGCGTTCTACTCTGGCACAATCGAAAGCCACATGGTCCGTATCCGACCATTTTGGCAATATTGCAAAATTCTCGCGGAGGTCACCGATGAAGCGGATTCTGGCATTGGCCGTACTGACGGTCATCTCGTTCAATCCTGCGCACGCCACCGATCTGGCCTGTGTCAGCACCACGTTTAATGCGCTTTCGCCGAACGACAAGGTGTGCGTTAGCGTCTTTGAAGACCCGCACGTCCCTGGGGTCGTGTGCCACATTTCGCAGGCGAGAAAAGGCGGATGGGGCCAACCGTTTGGCTTGAACGACGACCCTTCCAATTTTTCCGTCTCGTGCAGGCAAATTGGTCCAATCGACGTCGACCTGTCCAAGCTACGTGAAAAAGAAGAAGTGTATAGCGAGAAGACAAGCATCTTTTTCAAGACGACGCGGATTTATCGCTTGGTCGATAAGCCCCGCAACACGCTCGTCTATCTTGCGATCAGCACCAAGATAGTCAACGGTTCACCGGCGAATGCGATCAGCACCGTTCCGATCATGCAATGGCCACGCTAAATTGAATGCCTGAATGGCTCTTGCACCGATTGTTCGGTTTGGCGCATTCTCGCCGCGAGCGGGAAAAAAAGTGGGATTGCCGCAATGGCGCACAAGAAGAAAAATTTGCGGCAAACGGGACCGCATCCGCTGCGTTCGCAGCTTTGGTTCGACAACCCGGAGAACCCCGGAATGACAGCGCTCTATCTTGAGCGCTACCTTAATTTCGGATTGACGAGCAAGGAGCTCCGCTCCGGCAAGCCGATTGTCGGCATCGCGCAAACCGGTTCGGACCTTTCGCCGTGCAACCGTCATCACATCGAGCTCGCCAAGCGTGTACGCGAAGGCATCAGGACCGCCGGCGGCATAGCCTTCGAATTTCCGGTGCATCCTATTCAGGAAACCGGGAAACGTCCGACGGCTGCGCTCGATCGCAATCTCGCCTATCTGGGCCTCGTTGAGGTTCTCTACGGCTACCCGCTTGATGGGGTCGTTCTGCTGACCGGTTGCGACAAGACGACACCGGCATGCCTTATGGCGGCGGCAACGGTAAATACTCCGGCCATCGTTCTTTGTGGCGGCCCGATGCTCAACGGCTGGTGGCAGGGTGAGCGCTGCGGCTCCGGCATGGCGGTTTGGAAAGCGCGCGAAGAATTGGCTGCCGGCCGCATCGACGACAACGAATTTCTCAATATTGCGGCGGCGAGCGCGCCCTCGGCCGGCCATTGCAACACGATGGGCACGGCCTCGACCATGAACGCGCTCGCCGAAGCGCTTGGCATGACATTGCCCGGTTGTGCGGCCATCCCGGCGCCTTACCGGGAGCGCGGGCAGATGGCCTATGAAACCGGCGTGCGTGCGGTCGAGATCGTGCGCGAGAACCTTAAGCCTTCCGATATCCTGACCCGCAAGGCATTTGAGAATGCCATCATCGCAAACTCGGCGATCGGCGGCTCAACCAACGCGCCAGTCCACATCAACGCAATCGCGCGGCACATAGGCGTAAACGTTACCATCGGTGACTGGGAGGCCGTCGGTTACGACGTGCCGCTTCTGCTCAATATGCAGCCCGCGGGCAAGTATCTCGGCGAGGAGTATTTCCGCGCCGGCGGGTTGCCCGCGGTGATGCGCGAAGTGTTGAAAGCCGACCGTGGACACGGCGACGCGCTTACAATCAACGGCAAGAGCATGGGCGACAACGTCAGGCGCGCCGTTATCAAGGACGCCGACGTGATCCGTCCTTATAAAAAACCGCTGATGCAAAAAGCTGGATTCAAGGTGCTTTCGGGCAACCTGTTCGATTCCGCGATCATGAAGACGAGCGTCATCTCCGACGAATTTCGCAGGCGATATTTGTCCACCCGCACCGATCCGAACGCCTTTGAGGGCCGCGCCGTGGTGTTTGACGGACCGGAAGATTATCATCATCGGATCGACAACCCGGCGCTCAAGATCGACGAGCAGACCATGTTGTTCATCCGCGGTGTCGGGCCGATCGGCTATCCTGGTTCCGCCGAGGTGGTGAACATGCAGCCGCCCGCGGCGATGATCAAACGCGGGATCAAGGCACTGCCTTGCATTGGCGACGGGCGGCAATCCGGGACTTCCGGTTCGCCCTCCATCCTCAACGCGTCTCCGGAAGCGGCGGCCGGCGGCGGGCTGGCGCTGTTGAAGACGGGCGACCGCGTGCGCATCGATCTTAACAAAGGCAGCGCGGACATTCTGATATCGAAGGCCGAACTGGCGCGGCGGCGGGCAGCGCTGCAAAAGCGCGGTGGCTATAAGGTGCCGGCGAGCCAGACACCATGGCAGGAAATCCAGCGCGCCATGGTGGACCAATTGGCCGGCGGCATGGTGCTCAAGCCGGCGGTCAAATTCCAACGCGTGGCGCAGGAATTTCCGGAACCGCGCGACAATCATTGAATAGGAAATCCAAAGGAAATCCAAAGGAAATCCAAAGGAGATCCATGGCCGGACGCTTGCTGGGCAAGGTCGCCTTGATTACCGCTGCAGGCCAGGGCATCGGCCGGGCGATTGCCGAGGCTTTCATCGCGGAAGGCGCGGTCGTCATCGCCACCGATGTCGACGCCGGCAAGCTTGCCGGCCTTGCGGCGAAAAAAGCCGTCAAGCTGGACGTGCTCTCTACGACGGCGGTCAACGAATTGGCCAATGCGATCGAGGCCGAATTCGGCGGACTTGACGTGCTCGCCAATGTCGCCGGCTACGTACACCACGGCACCGTGCTCGACTGCGCCGACCGCGACTGGGACTTTTCCTTCGATCTCAACGTCAAGTCGATGCACCGAACCATCAAGGCATTCCTGCCGGCGATGCTGAAAAAAGGCGGCGGCTCAATCGTCAACATGTCGTCGGGCGTGTCCTCGTTGAAGGCGCTGCCTAACCGCTACGTTTACGGCGCGACCAAAGCGGCGGTGATCGGGCTGAGCAAGGCGGTTGCCGCCGATTTCATAACCAAGGGCATTCGCTGCAACGCAATATGCCCAGGGACGATTGAATCGCCCTCGCTCAGGGACCGCGTCGCCAAGCTTTCGAAACAAACCGGGAGGTCCGAACAGGCCGTATTGGAGGATTTTATCGACCGCCAGCCCATGAAGCGGCTTGGTACGACGTCTGAGGTGGCGGCGCTCGCTCTGTTCCTTGCTTCCGATGAATCAAGCTACATCACCGGCCAGACGCATCTGGTAGACGGTGGATTGGCGCTTTGACGGATTTCAAAGCATCGGGTTGGACTGCGGGTCTATTTCTGGAAAAATGACGATGCCGCTCTCTCGCATCGATTTAAAAGACCTCGTGGCGGGGACGAGTAAATAGGTCAGGGCTGCTTACCAGTTTATTCCAGGATGCACCCGAGCCGGGTCTTGGCGGCTCACTTTTGCCCACTGCATAAAATTCGCACATGCGTGAACGGAGCAAAATGCTGGCGCGCCGCAGTTGTCGCGCGCTATGCTGGCCGCCTCAAAACAAGAGCCGGTGGACGAGGCAAAGTCTTTCATCAGGACCCGCCTCAGCCAACTGGCAAACAGAGGAGGGAACATAGATGACCACGAACAAACTTCCGCGTGTTACGCGACGTAAGTTCCTGAAGGGAACGGGCGTCACTCTCGCCGCCGCCGGCGCTTCACCGATTCTGTCGGCGCCATTCGTTTCGAAAGCCTTGGCCGCCGATAAGTCGCTGTCGATTGTGCAGTGGGCCCACTTCGTTCCGGAATTCGACACCTGGTTCGACAAGTTCGCCAAAGATTGGGGTGAGAAGAACAAGATTTCGGTCACCGTCGACCACGTTCCCGTGCAGAACATTCCGGCGCGCGCGGCTGCGGAGGCGTCGGCACAGTCGGGTCACGATCTTTTCGGGTTCAACGGCGCCGGCGGCGCGCATCTCTACCGCAAGTTTTTTATGGACGTCGCCGACCTGGTGAAGGAAACCGAGAAAAAGTACGGCAAGGTCTCCGTCATCGGCAAGCAGCTCGGCTACAACCCGGACGGAACTTGGTCCGCCTTCCCCGATTTCTACATCAACTTCCCAGGCATGTATCAAAAGAGCCTGTGGGACGAGATCGGGATGAAGCCCGACACCTGGGATAATCTGCGCATTGGCGGCGCCAAGCTGAAGGCGAAAGGCCATCCGGTCGGCATCTCGCTCGGCCACAGCAACGACCCGAGCACAACGTGGCGCGGCCTGCTGTGGAGCTATGGCGGCGCCATTCAGGACGAAGCCGGCAAGAAGATCGTCCTCAACAGCAAGGCGGCAGTTGAGGCGACCAAATACGTCGCCGCGCTCTACAAGGAAGCCATGACGTCGGAGGTGCTGTCGTGGAACGACTCGAGCAACAACCAGTATCTCGTGTCCGGCGTCGGGTCGTACATCATCAACCCAATCTCCGCTTACCGGACGGCGCAGAAGCAGAACAAGAAATTGGCCGACGACATCTACGTCATCGAGCCGCCGAAAGGCCCGGCGAAGCAGTTTATGGGCGCCGCGTCCGAGTTTTACGGCATCTGGAAATTCGCCAAGAACAAGGACGCAGCGAAGGAGTTCCTGCGGTACTACGCAGCCAACTGGCCGGAAGCCTTCAAGGCGAGCGAGGGCTACAACAATCCGTGCTTCGCCGGCCTCGTGCCCAAGCCGATGCCGATCCTGTCGAACGATCCGACCTCGACTCCGCCCGACAAGATGAAAATCCTGCAGGACTCGGACCAGTGGTCCGCTATCCCGGGCTATCCGGGACCGGCGACGCCAGCGATGGATGAGATTTACTACCAGTTCATCCTCAACGATATGATGACGAAGACGGCAACGGGTCAGTCGAGTGCCGAAGACGCGGTTAAGTTCGCC
>JBOHII010000168.1:0-6161 GCA_050725955.1 Pseudolabrys sp.
CTGTTGCCAAAAAAAACGCGAGCACCGAGGCCATGGAAAAGGGCGGGCCGGTCGCCGAATTCAGCAAGGACCAAGAGCTTTCCGCCTATCGCACCATGCTGACCATCCGCCGCTTCGAGGAGAAGGCCGGGCAGATGTACGGCATGGGTCTGATCGGCGGCTTCTGCCATCTCTATATCGGTCAGGAAGCGGTGGTCGTCGGCATGCAGATGGCGCTCAAGTCGGGCGACGAGGTCATCACCGGCTACCGCGATCACGGTCACATGCTCGCCTGCGGCATGGATCCCAAGGGCGTGATGGCGGAACTCACCGGCCGCACCCATGGCTAGTCCAAGGGCAAGGGCGGCTCGATGCATATGTTTTCCAAGGAGAAGGGCTTCTACGGCGGCCATGGCATCGTCGGCGCGCAGGTGCCGCTCGGAACCGGCTTGGCCTTCGCCAACCGCTACCGCGGCAACGACAATATCTCGCTGACCTATTTCGGCGACGGCGCCGCTAACCAGGGTCAGGTCTACGAGAGCTTCAACATGGCCGAGTTGTGGAAGCTGCCGGTGATCTACGTCATCGAGAACAACCGCTACGCCATGGGTACCTCGATCACGCGCTCATCGGCGGAAGTGAATCTGTCGCGGCGCGGCCTGTCGTTCAACATTCCGGGCGTGCAGGTCGACGGCATGGACGTGCGCGCGGTCAAGGCGGCAGGAGAAAAGGCAGCGCAATGGTGCCGCGCCGGCAAGGGGCCGCATATTCTGGAAATGCTGACCTACCGCTACCGCGGCCATTCCATGTCGGACCCGGCGAAATATCGGACGCGCGAGGAAGTCGAAGAGGTGCGCAGCCATCACGATCCGATCGACATGGCGCGCGCGCGCATCCTGGAGAAGAAATTCGCCAAGGAAGACGAGTTGAAAAAAATCGACGGCGAGGTGCGCGACCTGATCAACCAGGCCGCCGAATTCGCCACCCACGATCCGGAGCCGGACGTGGCCGAGCTTTATACCGACGTGTACCGATAGTTTCGTCCCGAGTAGGAAACCGTAGCGCCCATGCCGATTGAAGTGCTCATGCCCGCGTTGTCGCCCACCATGGAGAAGGGCAACCTCGCCAAATGGCTCAAGAAGGAGGGCGACCGTATCAAGTCGGGCGACATCATTGCGGAAATCGAGACCGACAAGGCCACCATGGAAGTGGAGGCGGCGGACGAGGGCACGCTCGGAAAAATTCTCATCCCCGAAGGCACCGCCGACGTCGCGGTGAACACGCCGATCGCGGTGATCCTCGGCGAGGGCGAGGACAAGTCGGCGATCAAGGACAGTCAGCCGGCGCCGAAGGCTGCAAAGGCGCCGGTCTCGGAAGAAGTTGCGGAGTCGCAGCCCCGGGTCGAAGAACGCCAAGCAGTGAAGGAGCCGAAAGCCGCAGCGCCGGCCGCTCCCGAAGCGACGGTCGCCCCCGATCCCGACATTCCCGAAGGCACCGAAATGGTCACCATGACCATGCGCGAAGCGCTGCGCGACGCCATGGCCGAGGAGATGCGGCGCGACAAGGACGTGTTCGTGATGGGCGAGGAAGTCGCCGAATATCAGGGCGCCTACAAGGTCACGCAAGGGTTGCTGCAGGAGTTCGGCGACAAGCGCGTGATCGACACCCCGATCACCGAGCACGGCTTTGCCGGCCTCGGCGTCGGTGCGGCGCTCGCGGGGCTCAAGCCGATCGTCGAATTCATGACCTGGAATTTCGCCATGCAGGCGATGGACCAGATCATCAATTCGGCCGCCAAGACGCTCTACATGTCGGGCGGGCAGATGGGTTGCTCGATCGTGTTCCGCGGGCCGAACGGCGCCGCCGCGCGCGTCGCCGCCCAGCACAGCCAGGATTATTCGCCCTGGTTCTCCAGCGTGCCGGGCCTCAAGGTGATCGCGCCGTCCAATGCCGCCGACGCCAAGGGCCTGCTCAAGGCCGCGATCCGCGATCCCAATCCGGTGATCTTCCTGGAAAACGAAATCCTATACGGTCATTCGTCGCCCGTGCCCAAGCTTGACGATTTTGTCCTGCCGATCGGCAAGGCGAAGATCGTGCGCGCCGGAGCGGACGTCACCATCGTCGCCTGGGCGATGGGCATGTCCTATGCGCTCAAGGCAGCCGACGAATTGGCCAAGGACGGCATCGAAGCGGAGGTCATCGATCTGCGCACCATCAAGCCGATGGATACCGAGACCATCGTCGCCTCGGTGCAGAAAACCGGCCGCTGCGTTACCGTCGAGGAGGGCTGGCAGCAGTCCGGCGTCGGCGCCGAGATCGCCGCCCGCATCATGCAGCACGCTTTCGATTATTTGGATGCGCCGGTCGCGCGCGTATCGGGCAAGGACGTGCCGATGCCCTACGCCGCCAATCTCGAGAAGCTCGCGCTACCGTCCGTGGCCGAAGTGGTCGCGGCGGCCAAAACGGTTTGTTACCGGTAAACGCGCGCCATGCCCACCAACATCCTCATGCCCGCGCTGTCGCCCACCATGGAGAAGGGCAACCTCGCCAAGTGGCTCAAGAAGGAAGGCGACAAGATCAAGTCGGGCGACATCATCGCCGAAATCGAAACCGACAAGGCGACCATGGAGTACGAGGCGGTCGACGAGGGCACGCTCGCCAAGATCGTGGTGCCGGAAGGCACGCAGGACGTGGCGGTGAACGCCGTGATCGCGGTGCTTGCCGGCGAAGGCGAGGACGTGAAGGCGGCGGCCGCGGGCGCGAAGGCCGCGCCGGTTCCCGCCGCGGCGAAGGCGCCGGAAGCGCCTAAACAGGCGCCAGCGCCGGCTAAAGCCCCTGCGCCGGCGCCGCAGGCCCAACAGCCGAAACCGACGCCGGCTCCGCAACCGGCCGCGGCGGCCGGTGGCAACCGCGTCTTTTCCTCCCCGCTCGCGCGCCGTCTGGCGAAAGAAGCCAATATCGATCTCGGCC
This sequence comes from Pseudolabrys sp., assembly GCA_050725955.1. Classification (GTDB taxonomy): domain Bacteria; phylum Pseudomonadota; class Alphaproteobacteria; order Rhizobiales; family Xanthobacteraceae; genus Pseudolabrys. The sequence goes on from JBOHII010000168.1 coordinate 2,950, forward strand.
GCGTGCAGGGCTCAGGCCCGCATGGCCGCGTCATCGCGCGCGATATCGAACAGGCGAAATCCGGCAAGGGCCTGCGCACCGCGCCGTCCATAGGTGCTCCGTCAGGGGCGCCGTCCGCACCGACAATGTCCGACCAGCAGATCCGCGCACTCTACGAGGACGGCTCCTATGACGTCGTGCCGCATGACGGCATGCGCCGCACGATTGCGCAAAGGCTCACCGCCGCGACGCAATCGATGCCGACTTTCTATCTCACCATCGATTGCGACATCGGCAAGCTTGTCGCCGCGCGCGAGGAGATCAACGCCGCTGCGCCCAAGGACAAGGACGGCAAGCCCGCCTACAAGCTCAGCGTCAACGACTTCGTCATCAAGGCGCTGGCGCTGGCCCTGCAGCGCATCCCGGAAGCGAACGTGAGCTGGACCGAAGCCGCCATGCTCAAGCACAAACATTCGGACATCGGCGTCGCCGTCGCCCTGCCGTTCGGCCTGATCACGCCGATCGTGCGCAGTGCCGAGAGCAAGTCGTTGTCCGCCATCTCCAACGAGATGAAAGATCTCGCGGCGCGCGCGCGGGCGAAGAAGCTCAAGCCGAACGAATACCAGGGCGGCACGTCGTCGGTGTCGAATCTCGGCATGTACGGCATCAAGGATTTCACCGCCGTCATCAACCCGCCGCAGTCCTCGATCCTTGCGGTCGGCACCGGCGAGGAGCGCGCCGTCGTGCGCAACGGCCAGCTGGCGGTCGCCACCATCATGAGCGTGACGTTGTCCTGCGATCATCGTGCGATCGACGGTGCGCTCGGCGCCGAATTGATTACCGCGTTCAGGAAGCTGATCGAGAATCCAGTGATGATGGTGGTGTAAGCGTCAAGCCGGCTTGAGCCCGCGTTTCTTGAACACCGCCTGCGCCTCCGGCGACTGCAGGAACTTGATCAGCGCCTTTGCTCCACTCGCCTCTTTCGCGTCGGGGCTGACGCCGGCGGAATAGCGCGTGACATTGTTGAGATCGCCCGGCGGCGCGCCGACCACGTCGACGCCTGCAACCGACATCACTTCCGGCTCCTGCTGCACCGCGAGCTCGACTTCGCCGCTGACGACAAGCTTGGCGGAATTTCCGCTCGGCGGCGGGTGGTGGGTCTTCGCCTTCATCTGATCGGCAATGCCCATGCGTTCGAGCGACTTGGCGAAGAACACGCCGCTGGCGCCGCCGGATGCCGGGTTCGAATAGGCGATCGCCTTGGCCGCCAGCAGCGTTTTCTTGTAGGCCTCGGGCGTCGAAATGTCGGGCTTTGGCGCGCCGGCCTTCACGACCACGGCCATGCCGGAACTGGCAAACGTCGCGTCCGAGCCGGGCGACACTTTGCCGTCTTTGGCAAGCCCATCGAGGCTCTGCTTGGTCAGCACGTAGAGGTCCGCCGTCTCGCCCGCGCGTACGCGCTTGGCGAGGATGGCGGCGGTCGCCCAGGTAATGGTGAGCTTGTTGCCGGTGGCTCTCTCGAATTGCGGTGTCAGCTCTTCGAGCGCGGCCTGCACGCCGATGGTGCTGAACACCTTGATCTCGGCGGCGGATGCCGCCGTCGCGAGCGCGAAGCAAAACAGCATAGCGGCCGCTGCGCGGCCCATGATCCTGATCATGACGTTTCCCCGAGTTTGACGGACGTTTTGTTATGGTTGGCCGGAATTAGATTCCCGAATTGCGCTACAGTCCATGGGGGGTGCGGCAGCCGGCGTGCAGCTTGATTGACGCATCCCCATATGAGAGACGAAGACGCCAGACCCAGTGGAGATGCGCGTGGCCGACACTTCCTTCGACGTTTTGATCATCGGCTCCGGCCCCGGCGGCTATGTCACCGCCATCCGCGCCGCGCAGCTTGGCTTCAAGACCGCCATCGTCGAGCGCGACTATCTCGGGGGCATCTGCCTCAACTGGGGCTGCATTCCCACGAAAGCGCTGCTGCGCTCGGCGGAGATTTTCCACTACATGCAGCACGCCAAGGATTATGGACTTAAAGCCGATAACGTCTCCTACGACCCGTCGGCCGTGGTGGCGCGCTCGCGCGGCGTCTCCAAGCGGCTCAACGACGGCGTCGGCTTCCTGATGAAGAAGAACAAAGTGTCGGTCGTCTGGGGCGAGGCCGTGATCGAGGCGCCCGGCAAGGTGACGGTGAAGCCGTCCAAGAGCGAAGCGCCCAAGGGCGCGCTGGCGCCGGGCGCCTATCAGGCCAAGCACATCATCATCGCCACCGGCGCGCGACCGCGCGTGCTGCCGGGCTTGGAGCCCGACAAGAAACTCGTGTGGACCTATTTCGAGGCCATGGTGCCGCCGAGCATTCCGAAGTCGCTGCTGGTCATCGGCAGCGGCGCCATCGGCATCGAGTTTGCTTCCTTCTTCCGCACGCTCGGTTCCGAAGTGACTGTCGTCGAAGTGCTGCCGCAAATCCTCCCCGTCGAGGACCACGAGATTCAGGCCTTCGCGCGCAAGAGCTTCGAGAAGCAAGGCATCAAGATTCACACCAACGCCAAGGTGGTGAAGCTCGACAAGAAATCGGACGGCGTCACGGCGACGATCGAAGAGGGCGGCAAGACGCAAGTCCTCACCGTCGAGCGCGTCATCTCCGCCGTCGGCGTCACCGGCAATATCGAAAACCTCGGCCTGGAAAAGCTGGGCGTGAAAACCGAGCGCGGCTGTATCGTGGTCGATCAATTCAACAAGACCAATGTGCCCGGCATCTACGCCATCGGCGACGTATCCGGCCCGCCGATGCTCGCGCACAAGGCCGAGCACGAGGGCGTGGTCTGCATCGAAGCGATCAAGGGCCTGCATCCGCATCCAATGAACAGGCTGATGATCCCCGGCTGCACCTATTGCACGCCGCAGGTCGCCTCCGTCGGGCTCACCGAGCAGGCGGCCAAGGACAAGAAGCTCGACATCCGCGTCGGCCGCTTTCCCTTTGTCGGCAACGGCAAGGCGATCGCCTTGGGCGAGGATCAAGGTCTGGTCAAAGTCATTTTCGACAGAAAGACCGGGCAATTGCTTGGCGCCCACATGGTCGGCGCCGAGGTGACCGAGTTGATCCAGGGCTATGTCGTCGCCATGAACCTGGAGACCACCGAAGAAGAATTGATGCACACGGTCTTCCCGCATCCGACATTGTCCGAGATGATGAAGGAAGCGGTGCTCGATGCCTACGGTCGCGCTCTCAATATGTG
>JBOHII010000169.1:0-5429 GCA_050725955.1 Pseudolabrys sp.
GCGCAGTGCTGGTCTTCGAGCCTTCCCGTTGACCGCGCCGCGCCGCCGCTTCATGGTCGCGCCCGCGAGGGCCATTTGAATCGGAAACCGAACTCAACCGTGACCGTCGGTGCCGTGCGCTTCGGCAATGATTTGCCGCTGGCGCTCATCGCCGGTCCATGCGCGCTGGAGAGCCGCGCGCATGCGCTGGAGACGGCGGGCGCGCTGAAGGAGATCGCCGCGCGCGTCGGCATCGGCTTGCTTTACAAAACCTCGTTCGACAAGGCCAACCGCACGTCGGGCGAAAGCACACGCGGTCTTGGCCTCGACGCGGCGCTGCCCATATTTGCGGAGATCCGCGACACACTGAAGGTGCCGGTGCTCACCGATGTGCACGAGGCCGGCCAATGCGCGCGTGTGGCGGCGGCCGTCGATGTCTTGCAAATCCCGGCCTTCTTGTGCCGGCAGACCGATCTCTTGATCGCCGCCGCCAAAACGGGAAAAGCCGTCAACGTGAAGAAGGGCCAGTTCCTGGCGCCCTGGGACATGGCCAATGTGGTCGAAAAAATCACCGGCGCCGGCAACGCCAACGTGCTGGTGACCGAACGCGGCGTGTCGTTCGGCTACAACACGCTGGTGTCGGACCTGCGCGCGCTGCCGATCCTCAAGCGCTCGACGGGCGCGCCGGTCATCTTCGATGCCACCCATTCGGTGCAGCAGCCGGGCGGGCAGGGCGACACATCGGGCGGCGAGCGCGAATTCGTTCCGGTGCTGGCGCGGGCGGCGGTCGCGGTCGGCGTCGCCGGCGTTTTCATCGAGACCCATCAGGATCCCGACAAGGCGCCGTCCGACGGCCCCAATATGCTGCCGCTCAAGCAGATCGAGCCGCTGTTGCGCGTCCTGGTCGAATTCGACCGGCTGGCGAAACGCTGATCGGCGCAAGGGCGCCGAACCGCATGAACCGAATCCTCTATTTGATGGCGTTCGTCATATTCGCGACGTCGCTTTTCATGCGCTCGGTCGATCCGGTCATTCCGCAGATCGCAGCCGGGTTGGACGTCACGCCGGCGACCGCGGCGCTTTTATCCACCGCCTTCACCTTGCCTTATGCGCTGGTGCAGCCGGTGCTCGGTGCGCTCGCGGACATGTTCAGCAAGGCGCGGCTGATTGCGGTCTGCATGCTCATCGGCGGCGCGACCACGGCTGCCTGTGGGCTGGCGACAAATTTCGAAACGCTCATTGGGCTGCGCGTGCTTGCCGGCATGACCGCCGGCGGCGTCTTCCCCATCGCGTTCGCGCTCGTCGGCGACCGTGTTCCGGTGGCGCAGCGCCAGGTCGCATTGGGCAAGCTGCTGTTCGCCGCCATGAGCGGCAATCTCTTGGGCGCTTCCGGCGCCGGCGTGATCGGCGATCTGGTCGGCTGGCGCGGGGTGTTCATTGTCACCGGTGTCATCAATATGATCGCGCTCGCCTTCGCGATCCCCGGCTTTCGCGGCATGAACGAAGCGCCCGGGCGCCTCGATCTATCGAGCTTCATTCCGAACTATCGCGCGGTGCTCGGCAATCCGTTGGCGAAATATTGTTTCGGCGCGGTTTTTATGGAGGCGATCTTTTTGTTCGGGGTGTTTCCCTACATGGCGGTGCTGCTACACCGGGAAGGCGTCACACATGCGTCCATCGCCGGTGTCGTGATCGGCGGCTTTGCGGTCGGCGGGATCATTTACACTGTCACGGTGTCGCGCCTGCTCAACCGTTTCGGCGAACGCGGCTTGATGGCCGCTGGCGGCATGACGATGGCGTTTTGCCTGGTCGTGATCGCCTTGCGCCTGCCATGGCCAGTGGAATTCGCCGACTTCGTGCTGGTCGGCTTCGGGTTCTACCTGTTGCACGGCTGCATCCAGGTCTTTGTCACCGAATTGGCGCCTGGCGCGCGTGGATCGGCGATGGCCGGGCATTCGGCTTTCTTCTTCGTCGGCCAGGCGATGGGGCCGGTGGTCTATGGCTTGGGGCTAAACAGCATCGGTATCGTTCCCGTTCTTCTGACCGGCGCGGTGGTTTTAACGTTGACCGGCTGGATCTGCGCCTTGCGCCTTCGCCATCCCGTTCAGCCGCGGCCGCGATAGGGCGCCACGCCCTGTTCGGGCAGCCATAGCCCCTTCGGCAGTTTGCCGTGCTGCCAGAACACGTCGATCGGTATGCCGCCGCGCGGGTACCAATAGCCGCCGATGCGCAGGTATTTCGGCTTAAGCAGCGCCACCAGTTGTTTGCCGATGGTGAGCGTGCAGTCCTCATGGAAGGCGCCGTGATTGCGGAAGCTTGCCAGATAAAGCTTGAGCGACTTCGACTCGAGCAGGAAGCGCCCCGGCACATAGTCGATCACCAGAAGCGCGAAGTCGGGCTGGCCGGTGATCGGACACAGGCAGGTGAATTCCGGCGCGGTGAAACGCGCCACGTAATCGGTGTCGGCTTGCGGATTGGGCACACGGTCGAGGACGGCATCCTTCGGGGACGCCGGGGCGCGCGTTGGCTTGCCGAGTTGAAGCGTTTTCTTGGCCATCGGCAGACTATTGGCCCGCTTTCTTAAGGAATGACAAGACCCATCGCGGGCTGTAGAAACGCCCCCAAAACCGGGAACCGCCATGACCGCCATAACCGATATTATCGGCCGCGAAATCCTCGACAGCCGCGGCAATCCGACCGTCGAAGTCGACGTCGTGCTGGAGGACGGCTCGAAAGGCCGTGCCGCGGTGCCGTCCGGCGCCTCCACCGGCGCGCACGAAGCGGTCGAGCTGCGCGACGGCGACAAGGCGCGCTATGGCGGTAAGGGCGTGCGCAAGGCGGTCGATGCGGTCAACGGCGAAATCTATGACGCGCTCGGCGGCATGGACGCCGAGGCGCAGGCCAAGATCGACGAAACGCTGATCGCGCTCGACGGCACGCCCAACAAAAGCCGGCTTGGCGCCAATGCCATCCTCGGCGTATCGCTGGCGGCCGCCAAGGCCGCCGCCGCTGCCAAGCGCGAGCCGCTCTATCGCTATGTCGGCGGCACCGCCGCGCGCACTTTGCCGGTGCCGATGATGAACATTATCAACGGCGGCGTGCATGCCGACAATCCGATCGATTTCCAGGAATTCATTATCATGCCCGCGGGGGCGCCGAACTTTGCCGAGGCGCTGCGCGCCGGCGCGGAAATCTTCCACACGCTGAAGGCCGCGCTCAAGGCGGCGGGCCACAACACCAATGTCGGCGACGAAGGCGGCTTTGCGCCCAACCTGCCGTCGGCGGAAGCCGCGCTCGATTTCGTCGTGCAGGCGATATCCAAGGCCGGTTACAAGCCGGGCGGCAACGTCTTCATCGCGCTCGATCCGGCGGCGAGCGAATTCTTCAAGAACGGTTCTTACGTCTACGAAGGCGAGGGCAAGACACGCTCGCCGGCCCAGCAGGTCGATTATCTAGCCGAACTCACCGGCAAATACCCGATCGTCTCTGTTGAAGACGGCATGGCCGAGGACGACTGGGCGGGGTGGAAACTACTCACGCAAAAACTCGGCAACAAATGCCAGTTGGTCGGCGACGACGTGTTCGTCACCAATGTGACGCGGCTTGAAAAAGGCATCAAGGACGGCATCGCCAATTCGATCCTCATCAAGGTCAACCAGATCGGCACGCTCACCGAGACGCTGGCCGCAGTCGAGATGGCGCACAAAGCCGGCTACACCGCGGTGATGTCGCACCGCTCGGGCGAGACGGAAGACTCAACCATCGCCGATCTCGCGGTCGCCACCAATTGCGGGCAGATCAAGACCGGCTCGGCCTCGCGTACCGACCGCACAGCCAAATACAATCAACTGCTGCGCATTGAGGAGGAACTCGGCGCACAAGCGAAATTTGCCGGCCGTGGAATTGTTAAATCGGCCCGCTGAGGTGTCGCGAATGTCTGATAGTGGACTTGTCACCGTTCAAAACGCGCACGATTTTTCGACTACGCTGGCGCGGCTTGTGACGGCCCTTGAGCAAAAGGGCATTACGATTTTCGCGCGCATCGATCATGCGGCGGGCGCTGCGAGCGTCGGGTTTGCGCTGCGTCCGACAACACTCGTCATATTCGGCAACCCCGCCGCCGGCACGCCGCTGATGCAAGCCGCACAGACGGCCGGTATCGACCTTCCGCTCAAGGCTTTGGTTTGGCAGGACGCGGATGGCACGGTCAAACTGACGTACAACGATCCACCATGGATCGCGGCACGGCACAAACTGGGCGCCGCCGCGCCGGCCGTGACGGCGTTATCCGCCGCTCTTGCGTCATTCGCACGGCAAGCGACGGGCTAATTGCGGCGGCTTGCATTGCGCGCCAAATCACCGCAGATTGCCGGCGAAATTCCCCTACAGTTGGATTTTGGGTTGCCGGGATGGATCAAACCACCGCATTGACGAGCCGCGATCGCCGCCAGGCGATCGAGCGCCTCTCCGCGTTCCTCGCACATTCGGTCGACGCCGCGCGCGCCGTTGCAACGCCATTCTTCCATCTCGAATTCGACCGCGTGTTCCCCGACGACGTCTATGCGCAAATTCTCGCGCTGATGCCGGAGGCGACCGACTACCGCCCGATGCACGGCCGCAGCAAAGGCCACGACCTCACCGACGGCACACATACGCGGGTGAAAATCGACCTGTTCCCGGAATACATCCGCAATCTGCCCTCGGAGAAGCGCGCGTTGTGGGATGTGGTCGGCCGCGCGCTCTGTTCCGAGCCAGTCAAGCAGGCCTTCATCCGGCGCCTGGCGCCCGGCCTCGGCAAGCGTTTCGGCGCCGACTTCGCCAAGACCGGCATGTATCCGATCCCGATCCTCACCCGCGACATCCCCGGCTATCTGATCACGCCGCACACCGATACGCGCTGGAAGGGCATCACCGTCCAGTTTTACCTGCCGAAGGACGACGCCCATACCGACATCGGCACCATCTTCCACGAGAAGCTTGCCGACGGCTCGCTGCCGAAAAGGACGCAGATGCGCTTTGCGCCCAACAACGGCTACGCCTTCGCGGTCGGCGAGGACACCTGGCATTCGGCCGATCCGGTGCACGACAAGGTGAAATCGCGCGATTCGATTCTGCTCACGTATTTCGTCGACCACGGGGTGCTGCGCACCTTGCGCAACCGCGGCAAGCGGCTGGGCAATTTCGTGCTCAACGAGATCCGGCAATATATTTAGCGCTTGGCGTGGATGAACCTATCCCTGCCGTCCGCTCAGGGGCGCGCATTAAAACCGCCTTAACGCGAATAGCCGACGCTGCGGCCCCATGGTTTCCCATCGCCGCCGCCGCAGCATCCTGACCGCGCTCGCCCTTTATATCTTTGCCGCGCTGTTCATCGGCTATTTCGCAGTCAATGCCTTCACCGGCAATCACGGCCTGCGCGCGCAAGCCGACCTAGACCAGCAGCTCGCGAC